>VAZL01000489.1 GCA_005883445.1 Alphaproteobacteria bacterium
GAAGAAACCCTGCGCCTTGATCAAGGCCTGCGCAAGCCCGTCCACCTCGGCGCGCGTGTTGTAAAGGCCGAACGAGGCCCGGCAGGTGGCGGTCACCCCGAAACGGGCCAGCAGCGGCATCACGCAATGGGTCCCGGCGCGCACCGCGACCCCCGCGCGGTCGATGATGGTCGCGACATCGTGGGGATGGGCGCCCTTGAGCTCGAAAGAAACGATCGGGCCCTTGTCCTTGGTGGTGCCGAAGATGCGCAGCGAGTTGATCTCGCGCAGACGCTCGTGCGCGTAATTGACGAGGGAAGCCTCGTGCGTGCGGATGCGCGCCCTGCCGACCGAATTGACGTAGTCGATGGCGGCGCCAAGCCCGATCGCCTGCACGATCGGGGGCGTGCCGGCCTCGAATTTGTGCGGGGGCTCGCCGTAGATGATGCGGTCCTCGAACACTTCGCGGATCATCTCGCCGCCGCCGTTGAACGGCGGCATGGCCTCGAGATGCTCGTACTTGCCGTAGAGCACGCCGATGCCCGTCGGCCCGTAGAGCTTGTGGCCGGTGACGGCGTAGAAGTCGCAGCCGATGTCCTGCACGTCGACGTCGAGATGGACGGCAGCCTGCGCGCCATCGAGCAGAACCGGGATGCCGCGGGCATGCGCGCGTCGCACCACCTCCTTCACCGGCACGAGCGTGCCGAGCATGTTCGACATATGGGTGAGCGCGACCATCTTGGTGCGCGGCGACAGCAGCTTTTCGAATTCGTCGATGAGGAAGTTGCCCTCGTCATCGACCGGAGCCCATTTGATCACCGCGCCCTGGCGCTCGCGCAAGAAGTGCCACGGCACGACGTTGGAATGGTGCTCCATGATCGAGAGCACGATCTCGTCGCCGGCCTTGATGCGTTCGCGGCCGAACGTGTAGGCGACGAGATTGATGGCCTCGGTGGCGTTGCGCGTGAAGATGATCTCTTCCTTGCGGGCCGCGTTGAGGAACGCGCGCACTTTCTCGCGCGCATCCTCGTAGGCCTCGGTCGCGGCGTTGGCGAGGTAATGCAATCCCCGATGCACGTTGGCGTATTCGGCGGTGTAGGCGTGATTGAGCCGATCGAGCACCGCCTGCGGCTTCTGCGCCGAGGCGGCGTTGTCGAGATAGACGAGCGGCTTGCCATAGACCTGCATGGCGAGGATGGGAAAGTCCTCGCGGATACGGGCGACGTCATAGGCGCCGTTGGTGACCGCAGGATGCATCGTCATCCTCGCGCTTCTCTTTCTTTTCCTCGTCATGCGCGGGCTTGACCCGCGCATCCATCTATTTTCGTAACAAGATAGATCGCCGGGTCAGGCCCGGCGATGACACCGCAATTTACTCCCGCGCCTCGAGCCAGGCCACGACGTGATCCATCAGCGCGTCGCGCAGCCCGGCGTGCTCGATCCCCTCCACCGCCTCGCCGACGAAGGCCTGGATCAGAAGCGCCTGCGCCTCCTTCGCCGGGATGCCGCGCGCCTTGAGGTAGAACAGCAGATCCTCGTCGAGCGCGCCCGAGGTCGCGCCGTGGCCGCACTGCACGTCGTCGGCGAAGATTTCGAGCTCGGGTTTGTTGTCGGCCTCGGCCGTTTCCGAGAGCAGCAGCGCGTGGGTCGCCATCTTGGCATCGGTCTTCTGCGCGTGCCGCCGCACGATGATCTTGCCCTGGAAGACGCTGCGGCCTTCCTCGTCGAGCACCGATTTGAACACCTCGCGGCTGGTGCAGTCCGCAGTGGCGTGGTCGGCGACCAAGGTGGTGTCGGCGTGCTGGCGGCCCTTGAGCAGGCTCGCGCCGCGGATGCCGGCAATCGTGCCTTCGCCGTCGAACCGCACGAAGGCCTGGTTGCGCACGACCGCGCCGCCGGTCGTGAACAGGAACTCGTTGAAGCGGGCATGCGCCCCGATCGCCGCCATCAGCGTGGAGACATGCAGCGCGCCCGCGCCGGCGCCGGTGATCTTGATGTGATCGACGTGCGCCTCGTCGCCGACCTTGAGCTCGAGCACCGTGTTCACCTGGTCCTCGCTCGCGGTCGAGCCGAGATGGCTTTCGACGAGCATCGCGCGCGCCCCCTTCTCGATGACGGCGAGCGAACGGGCGAATACCGAAGCGGGCTCGCCGCCGGCATTGACGAAGACGAGATGGATCGGCTGCACCAGCGCCGCGCCTTGCGCGACGTGGATCACCGCGCCGTCGCCCATGAAGGCCGTGTTGAGCGCGACCGCGACATCGTCGGTGGGCACGATCCGACCCAGATGGGCGAGAAGGTCGCGATCGCCTGCCGCCAGCGCCTGCGCCATGGAGCGGATGGTAAGCCCCGCCTCGAGGCCCGAAAGATCGGAGAGTTCCGGCACCAAGGCGCCGCCGACGAACACGACGCGACGCGCTTCGATCGCGGGAAGCATGGCGAGCGCGTCTTTGGCGCGCGCCTTCGCCGCCGCGTCGGGCACGGCGGCGAGCGGCTTGGCGTCGCGCATGAGCGCGCGTCGGTCTCGAAGCGGCGGAAGGCGTCCTCGCGCAGCGCGCCGACCGCGCGTGCGCCCGGGAGCGCGCGCTTGACCGCCGCGAAGCTCTGCGCCAGCGCGGTCTCAGCCGCAGTCTTGATCGGACGGACCTCGGCGTTCATCGCGGTCTCACGCCATCTCTTCTCGGTACTGGGCATAGCCGGTGGCTTCGAGATCGAGCGCCAGCTCCTTGTCCCCGGTCTTCACGATGCGGCCGCGCGAGAGCACGTGCACCACGTCCGGCACGATGTAGTTGAGCAGGCGCTGGTAGTGCGTGATCACCACGAACGCGCGCTCCGGGGAGCGCAGCCCATTGACGCCGTCCGCGACGACCTTGAGCGCGTCGATGTCGAGGCCGGAATCGGTCTCGTCGAGCACGCACAGCCGCGGCTGCAACAGCGCCAT
>VAZL01000490.1 GCA_005883445.1 Alphaproteobacteria bacterium
CGTTATTGCAGGCGCAAAACGTGCGGAAACTCTACGGCGGCTTTTGCGCGCTCGACGACGTGACTTTGACGATCAACGACGGCGAGCATGTATCCATCATCGGACCGAATGGCGCCGGAAAGACCACGCTGGTCAACGTGCTGACGGGGCTGGTGCGGCCGACCGCCGGAAACGTGATGTTCAAGGGATACAATGTCGTCAATCTCGGCGCCGTGCGCCTTGCCCGCCTGGGCATGGCGCGCTCGTTCCAGCTCGTCAATATCTTTCCCGAATTGAGCGTCGGTGAAACCATCGCGGTGGCGGCCATCTCTCATCTGCGTCACGGGGAACGGTTTTTTTCCAGCACTGCGCGCAATCGGCCGGTGTGGGAGATTGTTGAGCGCGTCGGCGCTATCTTTGGATTTTCCGGCAAACTGGATCAGCCGGCAAAAATTCTGTCGCAAGGCGACAAGAAGCTGCTGGATGTCGCCAGCGCATTTGCGCTCAGTCCGGAGATCATTTTGCTCGACGAGCCGACAAGCGGTGTGAGCACCGCCGACAAATCGACGATCATGCGCGTCCTCGTTCAAGCGGCGAGGCAGATGGGAATCAAGGCCATCATCCAGATAGAGCACGACATGGACATCGTGTTCGGCTATTCCAATCGAATCATTGCAGTTCATAACGGTCGAATTCTCGCGGATGGAAGCCCCGCATCCATTCGTGCCCGCGCCGACGTCATGGCCACCATCGTTGGAAGGCAGTACGGCGATGCTTGAGGTCGAGAATCTCAACGTCGAGATTCAAAACAGCGAAATCCTCCGCAACGTGGCCTTTGAGGTCGCCGCCGGCGAACTTGTTTGCCTCGTTGGGCGCAACGGCGCCGGCAAGACAACCACCTTGCGGACCATCATGGGCTACCTGCGGCCCAAAAAGGGAGTCATTCGACTTGGCGGCAATGACCTCGCCGGTCTGTCGACGCTCCAGCGGGCGCGTCTGGGTATCGGTTATGCGCCCGAGACCAGCGAGGTGTTCGCAGAGCTTTCGGTCGGTGAAAACATCGAGATGCCGACTTGGACGCGACGAACTGAACGGTCCGCGGATGACCGCATTCGTCTGGCGTACCAGGTCTTTCCTCAACTTCGGCGCTACATGACGCGCCCGGGAACGCACTTGTCCGGCGGAGAACGCAAGATGCTGTCGATTGCCCGCACACTGGCGCTCGATGCGCGTTTGTTGCTCCTGGACGAGCCGTTTGAAGGCCTGTCGCCGACAGTGATCCCAAGCATCAAGGAATCCATTCGGGAGATCGTCAGATTCGGACGAACGATTCTCATCGCGGAATCGGAATTACAGCACGTACCGGAATATTCCAACCGTCTCTATGTGATCGAGCGGGGCGAAATCGTATTTGCCGGCGATCTCGCGCAGGCGCGCGACAACGCGGCGGTCCGGCGGATCACCGGAGAAAACCTATGATTGCGATAGCCGCAGCGGCATCGAGGTCAGGCGCGCACTCGGCCTCCTATGCGCGGCCCGATGTCAACCGTTTTTTGCGCCGACATGGTCCAGCACGGACTTGAGCTTCGAGCGGTCTTCGGCGTTGAGCATGCGTAACGGACGGCGGGGAGGACCAACGGGACGCCCGAGAATGTCGAGACCCGTATGCGCCACGCGAATGTGAGACTTCGCGCAGATGAAATCGCAAACTGGAAACAGTTTGTCCCAGATGGTTTGCGCCGCCGACGCATCGCGCTTTTGCACCGCGGCGGAGAAAAACCGCATCGCATCGCCGGGCACGAAATTGGTGCAGACCGGAGCCCACCCGCTCGCACCGGCCATGAAGGCCTGAAGGCTGCTGGATTCCCAGCCGGCGATCAGCGTGACTTGGTCCTTGGTCAACAATCTGATGGCGGTGATTCGCGTGAGATCACCGGTGCTTTCCTTGATGCAACTGACGTTGTCGAGCTTGGCCAGTTTCGCCAGGAACTCGGGCTTCATGTCGACGCCCGTGGTCCAGGGATTGTTGTAGACACAGATCGGTATCTTGATTGCTCTCGAGACGCGTTCGTAGTGATCGAAAACCTCATCAGGCGTCAGCGGCCAATAGGAAACCGGCAGCACCATTACGCCATCGCAGCCGACGTGCTCGGCGTGCTTGCACAGTGCGATGCACGCCGTCGTGGTGCGCGCGCCAGTGCCGGCAACCAAGGGAACACGGCCATTGATATGTTTGGCCGCAATGGTAGTTGCCGTCTTCATTTCCTCATCGGTGAAGGAGCCGTTGCCGCCGGTGCTGCCGAAGATACATATACCGTCGACACCATTATCGATTTGAAAGTCGATCGCCTGCAGGAATCGTTTCTCGTCGATCTCCTCCCCGTCATTCTTCGTTGCGGTGGGCACGAAAGTGAACACACGTGACCAGAACTCGTTCTGCCGCACGGTCAGCTCCCCTTGTCGCAGTTGGCGTCGTCAGCTCGACTTCCGCGGCCGCTATGGACATGCGTCACGCACATCGCCGCAAGGCTAGCTCACGCCGAGAGTGTAGCTAACGCCGGCAATGATGCATCTGAAAGTGCCAGTAGGCACAATTTCCTCGGTACCAGTTCCATTCCCCTTGGCGCACGGGCCGCGCGACCG
>VAZL01000491.1 GCA_005883445.1 Alphaproteobacteria bacterium
GGCGCGAGGTCGACGCCGCCTTCCAGCGCGGCGACGACCGCGCAGGCGTGCGGATCCTCGGGCAGATCGTCGCGATCGCGCCCGACCGTACCGTAACCTGGCTGCGGCTCGCCAGAGACCTGCGGCAGCTCCGCCCCAGCGATTACAGCGAGAAGATCCTGCTACTCGAGCGCGCCGCCGCCGCTGCCTACATCGCCTATCAGCGCTCCGGCAACTCCACCGAAGAGGCCGAGAGCCTAGTCGTGATCGCGCGCACCTATGCCGATCGCCAGCTCTGGCGTCCGGCCCTCGATGCGTTGCGCATTTCGCTCGAGCTGAGCGAGGTCGCCCAAGTGCGGCAGCAATACGAGCGCCTGCGTGAGGAGCACGGCTTCCGGTTGCTCGACTACACGATCGATTCGGATGCCGCCTCGCCGCGCGTCTGCTTCCAGTTCTCCGAGGACCTGCCGAGCAAGCGCGCCGACTTCTCGCCCTTCGTCGCCGTCGGCGGCCAGGACAAGCCTGCACTCTCGGTGCAGGAGCGGCAGCTCTGCGTCGAGGGCCTCAAGCACGGGGAGCGTTACGCCATCACGCTGCGCGCCGGCATCCCCTCGCAGGTGAAGGAGACGCTGTCGAAATCCGCCGACTTCAACATCTATGTGCGCGATCGCAAGCCGCAGGCGCGCTTCGCCGGCAAGGCTTACGTGCTGCCGCGGACCGGGCAGCGTGGCATTCCGGTGGTGAGCGTCAATACCGCGGCGGTGGCGCTCGAAATCTACCGCATCGGCGACCGCAATCTGCTCGAGACGGTGGTGGGGCGCGATTTCCAGCGCAATCTCGACCGCTACGACCTCAACCGCCTCGCCGAAGAGCGCGGCTCCCAAGTGTGGAAAGGCGAGATGGCGGTTGAGCAGACGCTCAACACCGATGTCACCACCGCCTTTCCCGTTGGAGACGCCATTGGCGCGTTGTCGCCTGGGGTCTACGTCATGGTGGCGCAGGTCGCCGGCGCGCCCCAGGATGACGTCGATTCCCTTGCGACCCAGTGGTTCATCGTCTCCGACCTCGGGCTGACCGCGTTTTCCGGCAACGACGGCATCCACGCCTTCGTGCATTCGCTCGATACCACACAGCCCAAGGGCGCGACCGAGGTGCGGCTGCTCTCGCGCAGCAATGAAGTCCTTGCGGACAAACGCACCGACGATAGCGGCCACGTGCAGTTCGAAGCCAATCTGGCGCGCGGCGAGGGCGCGCTCGCGCCGGCCATGCTGATCGCGAGCGGCAGCGGCGGCGATTACGCCTTCTTGAATTTGAAAACGCCTGGCTTCGATCTGACCGACCGCGGCGTCTCCGGCCGCGCGGTCCCGGCCGGTCTCGATGCTTTCATCTACACCGAGCGCGGGGTCTACCGCTCCGGAGAGACGGTGCAGGTGACCGCGCTCGTGCGCGACGGCCAGGGCATGGCCGTGCTCGACGTGCCGCTCACGCTCGTGGTCGAGCGGCCGGACGGTGTCGAATACCGCCGCGCCGTCGTGCCCGATCAGGGTCTGGGCGGGCGCGCGCTCTCGGTTGCGCTGGTGCCATCGGCGCCGAGCGGCACATGGCGCGTGCGCGCCTTTGCCGACCCGAAGCGCCCGCCGGTCGGCGAGGCGACCTTCCTGGTCGAGGACTACGTGCCGGACCGGATCGAATTCGACCTCGCCTCCAAGGCCAAGGGCGTCTCCAAGACGAGCGCGGCCGAAATTACCGTCGACGGGCGTTTTCTCTATGGCGCGCCGGCAGCCAAGCTCGAGCTCGAGGGCGAGGTGATCGTCTCGCCGGCGAGCGAGCGGCCGGGCTTTGCCCGCTACCAGTTCGGGCTCGCCGACGAGGACGTCGAGACCACGCGCCAGCCGCTCGCAAACCTGCCTGCGACCGATCCCAACGGCAAGGCGAGCTTTGTGGTGAAGCTCGAGCAGCAGCCTGAGACGACGCGCCCGCTCGAGGCGCAAGTCGTCGTGCGAATGGCGGAGCCCGGCGGGCGAGCGGTCGAACGCGAGCTGACGCTGCCGGTGACTGCGGACGGGCCGATGATCGGGGTCAAGCCGCTGTTCTCCGGCCGCTCGCTGGGTGAGGGCGAAAACGCGACCTTCGATGTGGTGTTCGCGGCCCCCGATGGCGCATCGCTTGCGCGCAACGGCCTGCGCTACGAGCTGCTCAAGGTCGACACCAAGTATCAGTGGTACCGCCGCGACGGGGCGTGGGACTTCGAGCCGGTTAAGACGACGCGTCGCGTCGCGGATGGACGGATCGACGTGGCCGCCGACAGGCCGGCGCGCATCTCGGTGCCGGTGCAATGGGGCCGCTATCGCCTAGAAGTGTCGACCGGCGATCGCAGCGGGCCGCTGACTTCGGTCGGCTTCGATGCCGGCTGGTACGCGGAGGCGAGCGCCGACACGCCGGATCTGCTCGAAATCGCGCTCGACAAGCCGGAATACGTGCCCGGCGAAAGCATGACGGTCGCCGTGACCGCGCGCACCGCCGGCAAGGTTACGCTCAACGTGATCGGCGACCGGCTGGTCTCCACGGTCACGCAGGACGTGGCCGCGGG
>VAZL01000492.1 GCA_005883445.1 Alphaproteobacteria bacterium
GGACATGGACGATTCGACGGTGAAGATGAAGGCGGGCGACGTCATGGTCCAGCGCGGCACCAACCACGCCTGGGCCAATCGCAGCAACCGGCGCGCCCGCGTCGCCTTCGTGCTGATCGACGCCGTGCCGTTGGGGATCGGTCACCCCATCACCGGCGCCGCCACGGCGCGGTGAGCGCGATACGGGCCCGGGTGTATTCAATTGGAGCCAGCACCAGCGGCAAACTCAGTCTGCTCCCCCTTGTGGGGGAGGGCTGGGGAGGGGGGTGGTGCGGTTGGCAAAGCCCATGCATCAATCTCACGACCCCCACCCCCAACCCCTCCCCACAGGGGGGAGGGGAGCACACCGAGCGCGTGGCACTTATTCTGGGTGACCCGCGACGGACGACGCGCCGAACGAGGCATTGTCAGGAGCGGGCATGAAAGTTCTGATCACCGGCGGGATGGGCGTGATCGGCGCGGAAGCGAGCCGCAGGTTCGTGCGCGAAGGACACCGCCCCATCATCTTTGCCCGCCATCGGGACGAATGGCTCATCCGCGACATCCTCGAGGAGGTCGACATCGAGCTCGGCGACGTGCTCGACATGCCGCGCCTGCTCGACGTCATCAAACGGCATCGGGTCACGCATATCGTTCATGCCGCGGCGTTCGTGGGCGCGGTCTCGGCGGCTAATCCCGCGCTCAGCGTCCAGGTCAACGTGATGGGAATGGTGAACGTGCTGGAGGCCGCGCGCGCGTTCGACGTTGCGCGCGTGGTCTATACCAGCGCCAAGGGCATCTATGGTCCCGTGCTGGGCGAATACGGCGCGCCGACCTACAAGCCGGTGCCCGAAGATCTCCCGAAAAATCCCAAGCGCATCTACGATTCGGCCAAGCTCATGGCGGAGCAGGTCGGCCTCTATTACCAGGCCCATATGGGCGTCGACGTGGTGGTGCTGCGCTTTGCCACCACCTACGGGCCGGGCAAGACCGCGCGCCACGGCAAGATGGGCGTGACCAGCCAGATCGTGGAGAATCCCTTCAACGGACTGCCGTTCCGCCTCGCCCAGGGCGGGGACGAGAAAGACGACTTCATCTACAACAAGGATTCAGCCCACGGCATTTATCTTGCCTGCACGGCGGAAAATCCCAACAGCCGCGTTTACAATATCGGCACCGGCGTCGGCGTCACGCTCAACGATATCGCGCGCGTCATCCGCAAGCATCTGCCGCGCGCCGACATCGAAATCGGACCCGGGCTGAATTTCCTCGGCATGCCTTATCCCGCTTCCAGCGTCTACGATATTTCGCGCGCGCGCGCCGAGCTCGGTTACGCCCCGCAATACGATCTGGAGCGGGGGATTGCGGATTATCTCGAGAGCCTCGAGCGCTTGAAGGCAAGTTGAAGCCGGTCGCTCCGACGGCGACGATGGCATTGCCGCGACGCTCGGCCGAAGACCGGAGCCACGCCTTTCTAGCCGCCGGTCAGCACAAAGGCCGGTGCGTTAGGCTTGTTCTCTCACGCACTTCGCCATGAAGCTGTTCTTTGCTGCGCCTCTGAGCCGCTTGCCGTCCGATCCGACGGCCTTGGGCGCGCACGCTTCACGCTTGCATTTCGCAAGAAAAGAGGTTCGCGCAGCTCCCGCGAGCTCGCGGCCGTTTTTTCCGATCGCCTTGCTCTCGCACGTTCCCGGCGCTTGCGCCGCTGCCGACCCGAGGGCAAACGCCGTTAGCAAAACCGCCAGCATCAGCCGTGTCATCTTTGCTCTCCGTCCTTGAGCACTCTCGCCGCCGTCGCTTTTGTGGGAGTGAGACGACTGGCTTTGCTGTTATAACCTAGGCGTCCACAATGCGGGTATTAAGAAAGTACGCCCGCCACCTCAGCTGCCGCCCTTGGCCACGAAGGAACCCTTGGCGCCGGGCTTGAGCACCACATAGGCGCGCCGCCACGGCTGATCGTCGATCAGGCGCCATTTGTGGCCCTTGCCGATGTGATCTATCGCCACCAGCACATCGCCCGGTCGGAGTATGAAAGTCTCCCCGTCGGGGGTGGCGAACTCGAGCGTCCCCGACAGCGTGATCACGAATTGCGGTTCCGGATCAGGATGCCAATCATACGAGGAATGTGCCGGCGTTTCCTTGAAATGGATGGCAACCACGTCGGTGCGATCCTTTTCGTCGATTGTGCCTTCCAGCACATGCGATGCGTTATCGGGTCCGGTGTATAGCTTGAACGCTCGCAGCATGTTTCTGCCTCCTCCTATCACTCCCAGAGGTTCGCCTTGGCCAGATCGATCAGATCGTCGCCGCGGCCGCCCATCACGGCCTTGAGCATGTAGAGTGTGAAGCCCTTGGCCATCTCGACCGTAATGCTGGGGGGAATCGGAAGCACCATCCGGCTCACGACCGCGTCGACCAGAGCCGGTCCGTCGTGAGCGAGCGCTTCTGCGATGCCACGCTCGACGTCGCCCGGATCCTCGAGGCGGATCCCGCGCACGCCGACGGCCTCCGCCATCGCCGCAAAATTCGGATTCTTGAACTTGGTGCCGAAGTCGAGAAATCCCGACGACTTCTGCTCGATCTCGATGAAGCCGAGCGCGCCGTTGTTGAAGACGACGACTTTTACCGGGAGGTCGTGCTGGACGAGGGTCAAAAAGTCGCCCATCAGCATCGTGAATCCGCCGTCGCCCGACAGCGAGACCACCTGCCGTCGCGGAAACGCCGCCTGGGCGCCGATCGCCTGCGACATCGCGTTGGCCATGGAGCCGTGCCAGAACGAGCCGATCAGCCGCCGCTTGCCGTTCATCGCCAGATAGCGGGCCGCCCATACGGTCGGCAGGCCGACGTCGCAGGTGAACACCGCGTCGTCGGATGCATGATCGCTGATCGCTTTGGCAACTTGCTGGGGATGAATCGGCGGCCTGCCGGCTCGGCCGACCGCGAGTTCGTCGAGGCCTTTGCGCGCCTTGCGATAGTGCTCGCGCGCCTGGTCGAGATGGCTGCCGTCGCGCTTCTCCTTCAGTCGAGGCAGCAGCGCCTCGATCGTCGCGCGCACGTCACCCACCACCCCCACGTCGACCGGCGCCCGCCGCCCGATGACCTCGCCGCGCTGATCGACTTGGGCGATCCGCACGCCGCCGCCGCGCGGATAGAATTGCCGATACGGAAAATCGGTTCCGAGCATGA
>VAZL01000493.1 GCA_005883445.1 Alphaproteobacteria bacterium
GCTCGAAGTGGCCGATAAGGATGAGCCCGCGAACGTCCCAATGCCGTCGCGCCGCTTCAATTGGCACGGGCTTCGGCACTTCGCGGTGTCATGTTGGATTGAGACGGGGCTGACGCCTAAGACGGTGCAGACGTTCGCCGGACATGCTTCGCTCCAAGTCACGATGGATCGCTATGGGCACCTGTTCCCAAACGAGGATCACAAGAAGGCAATGGACCAAATAGCCAAAGGATTGTTTGCATGACGAAAGCCGATGATTGCGCGGCGCAGCCGGCGCGCGCGGCCTTGGCACACCAGCGGCACATGACGCGCAGCAAATCCTTCTAGGCCAATAGGTTAGACTCCCTCAGAGTCACTCTCATAACCTGAAGGTCGTAGGTTCAAATCCTACCCCCGCAACCAAAATAAGCCCGCTAGATCAAAGATCTAGCGGGCTTTCTCGTTGGCGCGGGAGGCTGGCATGGCCGGCCCGCCACGATTGGACCGCTGCAGGCGCTTCTTCATACGCGCACCCGCCGTCGGCCGCGCTTCCGCTGCGCCAGGGTCAGCGCTAAACCAGGTATCGAGCTTCAATCATTCAGGGGAAGCCGACCGATGCGCCGCGCAGCTGCAGCGTTTCTGGCATTTTTGGCATTGAGCGGCTGCACCCGCGAGGAAGCGAGAGCGCGTTTGCAGGGCGATATCCATGCCGATACCATCGACATCATCCACGCGCGATTTCCATGCCACTCGCCCGATCTCCACTTTTTCGGCTACCGGTTTCGCGTCATTGAGAAGGGGGAGTACGGCGACGGCGATATTTGCTGGAACATGTCGACGCGACAATGGAGTTGGCGCTTCCTGCCGGGGCAGAGTCTGTCGCGCCTTAATTCTCGCGACTAGCGTCTGCGTGAAACGAGCCCGTTATCAAATTCAAGGCGGAGAGCCGCGGCAATCGCTCAGTTATAGTTTGGCAAGTCATTCGATGAATTGAGAAAAATTGGGTTCGTTTTGCGCTTCGCAATTATTGGTTGGCCCTATACTTTTTTCTATCAGAAAGATAGAGACCGCTCGGTCTCGCCGCGCGGCAGCGCGAAGCTCGTATCGATCTAACTTACGCAACTCTGGCAGGACTCGTCGGATAGCTTCAGCGGATCGGTCAGGTTCTTGTGATGGCATCGTTGCAGAGGAGTCGACCGGCTCAGGAAAGGAAGGGACTCGACCCCGGTCAATGGCATTGAGGAGTCGGATGATCTGGGTAACACTGCTGAAGGCCTGCGGCGGATCGAGCTCACCGAACGCAGACGCGCGTTCGATCAAGGCAACCTTGACCCGCCGCACCCGCGCGAGCTCAAGCTCCGCTTGCGCGATAGCGCGGGCGCGCTCGAGCAAAATGGGATCCTCGGTGTTGCCGGCGATTTCACGGACGAGCCTGTCCAGCTGTTTCGCATATGCCGCGCTTGAGGTGATGCTCAACGTGAGGCCGTGGCGGTAGACGTTGCGGCTCGCCCGTTTCTTACCCGCGCCCGAACGGGGACCGGTGCTCTTGCGCGCGTTGCGGCGGCTGGCGGCAATTTGCCGTTCGCTCGCCATGGTCAGGCCGCCGTCGAGCGCTCGCTGGCTGCATCTTCGAGTCGAAGAACACCCTTGGCGTCAATGATGCGGTCCGCGCTGTACCGAAGCTGCTGCGCTAGGCTGGCGCGATATTCGGCAACGCAGCCAAGCGCCTTATTGCGGCGTGACTCCAACGAGGTCAGCATCCTGTCGAGCACCTCGAGGTCCGAGGACGACCTCCTGATGGCTTCCGCTTCAATGGCAGACTCGTCGAGATCGAATCGACTGAGTATTTCTGAAACCTGCTTCTTAGCCTCTTGATCGGTGAACCATGACTGCGCAAGAGTTTGCGCCTCATCTTCCACTTCATATTCATACTGGCCGGGCTGCCTTAAGAGTTGCTTGAGAAGACTTTGCAATGCGCTGCGGAGGGCTAAATTGATGATGCCCACCTTGCAGCGCCGCAGGCGTAGGATCTCCCAGACGATGGAGCTGATGTCGTGCACATACATGTGCTCGATGATCCCACGCGGCTTGATCTCTTGTTCAAAAGCATCGCGCAAAGCATCGAATTCATCGGCAGCTTCAGTGATAAGCAACGGCAACTTCGG
>VAZL01000449.1 GCA_005883445.1 Alphaproteobacteria bacterium
CCGGATCGGCGGCCTCCCCCTCATTCGATACACGACGGAGCAGCGGCTGAACGAGATCATGCGCTCCTTCGAGGCGGACGGCTGTATGCTCAATAACCCCCACATCTTCAAGCTCGAAGATGGAGGCCGCTTCGATCCCGAGGGGCGGAAGATGGCTTTTCGGGCCTCGGTTGATCCGATGAAGTTGTTGAATCCGGGCAAACTGCGCTCGTTGTCCTGATGGTGAAATCAGGCAGTGATGGCGTTGCTCGGTGCTGCGTTGGCACAGCTTGTTGTCTCAAAATTCCGCGGTCAGTGGAAAGATTGCGACAAATGCTCCCGCCGCCCGCGACCGGGTTTGCGCCATGAAATAGGGTGTGAGATCGTTGATCCGACGAAGCGCCGGAGACAGGATTTCGAGGGGCAAAGTCATGAAACCAAAGACAAAGGTAATGAAAATCGCCATCGCGGTGAGTCTGCTGGCGACGCTGACGATGGCCGGCGCGCCTGAGAACGTCGCCTACGGGCAGAGTCTCGAAAAGCTGACAGTGCGTTTCACCTGGAAGCTCAAGGGCGAGTACGCGCCGCTCTACGTGGCCTTGGAAAAGGGCTACTACAAGGCCGAAGGGCTCGACGTGCAGCTCGCTGAAGGCAACGGCGCGCAGAACGTGCTCAAGGCTCTGGCGGCGGGTAACGAGAATTTCGGCTATGGGCCGGCCGTCGCTGCCGCGCAGGCGGTGAGCCAGGGCCTGCCGGTGAAGGTCGTGGCGCTCTATCAGACCAGCGCGCCGATGGGCGTGATCGCATACCCCGATACGCCGCTCAAGGGTCCGAAGGATCTTGAGGGCAAGCGGCTGGCGATCTCGGTTGGCGAGACGTTCGGCGACATGATCCGTCCGTTCGCGCGGGTCAACAACGTCGACCTCAGCAAGATCCAATTGATCCAGATGGACGCTTCTGCGCGCACGATGCAGTTCCTTACCCGCAAGATCGACGTGATGTCGGTCTATCTCAGCAACGAGTTGCCGCAGATCGAGAAGCGTGCGGGAGTGAAGTTCAACGTGATCAAGGTGACCGATTTTGGTCTGAGCGTGCTCGGCTCATCGATGTATGTCAGCAACGCCTTCGCCGAGCAGAACCCCGAGACGGTAAAGAAGCTCCTGCGGGCAACCGCCAAGGGCTATCGCGACGCCATGGCCAATCCGAAAGAGGCGGCCAAGATCATGGCGAAGCACATGGTGGTGGCCGAGCAGCCGGACGTGCTCGACGCGCAGGTCGAGGCGACGGTCGTCTCCACCAATGCCCCGGCCGGGAAGCCGATCGGCTGGCAGGCTGACGCCGACTGGCAGGCCACCCTGAATCTCCTGAAGGAGACCGGCGGCATCACCGACATCAAGCCGCTCAACGCCTACTTCTCAAACGCCTATCTGCAATAGGTGACGGCACGACGGATTGAAACCGGCTGCGCGCGGCGGGAGGCGCCGCGCGCGAGGAGGCATTCATGGCAATCGCGGCAACGACTGCAGCGCCGGTGAAAATCGGGCGACTGCGCTCCTGGATCGTGAACAGCGGACCGGTGCTCGGCATTTTCGCGGCCATCTTCGTGCTGTGGGAGCTGGGCTGCTGGTTGTTCAAGGTGCCGGACTTCATCCTGCCGAGCCCGTCAGTGATCATCGACAAGATCATATCGTCGTGGTGGCTGCTGCTGGTGAACGGAATGGTGACCGCGCAGGAGATCGTGCTCGGCTTCGGCATGAGCGTCGCGATCGGCATTCCGCTCGCCGTCCTGGCGGTCTATTCGCGCATCTTCGAGCGCGTTGCGTTTCCCTTCATGGTGTCGCTGCAAACCATCCCCAAGGTCGCGCTGGCGCCGATCCTGGTGATGTGGCTCGGCTACGGCATCCTGCCGAAGGTGATGGTGGCGTTCCTGATCTCGTTCTTTCCGATCGTCATCAGCGCAGTGGTGGGAATGCGCTCGGCCGAGAAGGAGATGATCTATCTCGTGCAGTCGATGGGCGCGAACGAGCTGACGACCTTCCTCAAGATCAGGCTGCCCAAGGCGCTGCCCAGCATCTTCGGCGGCCTCAAGGTCGGTATGGGGCAGGCGGTGGTCGGCGCGACTGTCGGTGAATTCATTGCCGCCGAGCAGGGCCTCGGCTACCTGCAACTGATCTCCCAGGTGCGGCTGGACACCGCGCTGCTGTTCGCGGCCGTGGTGGTGCTGTCGCTGCTCGGCGTACTGCTGTTCAACCTCGTCGCCTGGGTCGAGCGGCTCGCGGTGCCGTGGAACCGGATGCGCACCGAGATGATCGAGTAGGCCGATGGCATCTTCGGGTTCCGGCGTTCAGATCGGTCTGCGCAGCGTGTCGAAGCGCTACATGACCGCGAGCGGCGACGCCGTCGACGCGCTCGGCGAGATCGATCTCGACGTCGCGGCGGGCGAGTTCGTCTCGATCGTCGGGCCGAGCGGCTGCGGCAAGAGCACGCTGATGATGCTGGTGTCGGGCCTGATCCCGGCGACCACCGGCACGATCACGGTGGGCGGCGTGCCGGTGAAGGGCGCGGGCGGCAAGGCCGGCATCGTGTTCCAGCGCGACGTGCTACTCGACTGGCGCACCGTGTTCAGCAACGTCATGCTGCCGGTCGAGATCAAGAGGCTCGACAAGGAGACCCATCTTAAGAAGGCGCGCGACCTGCTGCGCTCGGTCGGCCTTGCCGAATTCGAGGAGAAATATCCGGCCGAGCTCTCGGGCGGCATGCGTCAGCGCGTGGCGATCTGCCGGGCGCTAGTGCAGGACCCGGGCCTGCTCCTGATGGACGAGCCGTTCGCCGCGCTCGACGCGCTGACCCGAGAGCAGATGAACCTGGACCTCCAGCGCATCTGGCTCCGCGACCGCAACACGGTGATTTTTATCACCCACAGCATCGAGGAGGCGGTGCTGCTGGCGGACCGCGTCGTGGTGATGACGTCGCGTCCGGGCCGCATCGCCGACATTTGCGTCGAGCGCATCCGCCGCCATTTCATGGCGCTCGGTGTGCTGTCGGAGACTTAAGTGACCGAAGGTCCGGCAACCTGCCGGCCGGCTTTGAATACGATGCGCCCGGCGGGGCGGCGCGCCAGCGCGTCCTCTATCGAGGAGGCTGGCACCAGCACGAAGTCGGCCGGGTCGCCTGGGACAAGTGTCGCCCGGCCATCGCACAATCCGGCGAGCAGCTGCGCGTCCTTGTCGACGTTTGCCGTGACTGCCGTGAACAGAGCGGTGTCGAGCATGTCGCCGTCGCCAAACGGGAAGAACCAGTCGCGCACGTTGTCGGTGCCGAAGCGGACCTTGACGCCGGCCGCGAGCAATTCGCGCACCAGTGTTACGCCGCGCCGGCGGGGCGTGGCCTCGCTGCGATCTTGCAAAAAGAGATTGGTTTCCGGCAGCGCGATCACCGTAATGCCGGCTTTCGCGATGGCGTCGATCAGCGCACTCGCCGCGCTCTTGTCGAGCGTCGCCAGAGCGCAGAGATGACTGAAGGTGACGCGGCTGCCGAGGCCGCGCTTCGCCACCGCCTTCACGACCATCGGCGCGAGAATCTTGTCCGGCTCAAGGTGCTCGTCGATGTGGAGGTCGACTGGCAGGACCGCTTGCTCGGCGAGATCGAGCAACGCGGCGGTGGCGCGTTCGGGGTCGGAGCTGGAATTGACGCTCAATCCGAGAAAGTCGGGCTTGAGCGCGATGGCGGACCTGAGCCGCGCGACCGCCTCCGGTTCGGCGAGATCGTTACGCGAGGTCGAGAACGCGATCACATCGACATCGATCTTTCCGGCCATCGCACGCTTCGCCGCCAGCACGCCCTCCATTGATTTGAGGGCGACGACCGGATCGACGTCGGTGTGAGTGCGCACTCGGCTCACGCCATGCGCCACAGAACGCTGCAAGAATATCGTGGCGCGGCGCTCGACGTCGGCGCTGGTGAACGCGGCGCGGGCCTTGGCCGAGGCTGCCAGCGCGTCGGCGAACGAGCGCGGCCGGAACGAAGTCACGGTAAATGTGCGGTCGGCATGGGCGTGCAGGTTGGCGAAGCCCGGCAGGGCGAGCCACGCACGGCTGCTGCCGTCGTGGCGCTCCGGCTCGATTTCCGCAATCCGCCCATCGCGTAGCGAGATGCTGAACCGGCCCTCGCGGTCAGGCATGATGACCGAGGCGACGACTGTCTCTAAGGCCGTTGCCATGATCGGTCGTTTGCGGCGGGCTCAGTAGCCCTGCGGCCCAAAAACTGCGATACCAAACCGCTTTTCGAGCGCACGGCCGAAGCGGTATTTCATCTCGGGCCCTTCATAGGTCATAGGCGGCGTGCGAAGAAACTCGGTTTCCGCCTCGATCCGCAGCACCGTAAAGGAAGGGCCATCCTCGCTGGCGATCTTGGGCATCTCGCGTTCGAGCTCGTCTAGCGACTCGATGGTGCGCGTGCGCACAATGCCGGCGCCGCGCGCGATGGCGGCATAGTCGGTCCGGCCCTGGTTGACCATCGGGAGTGCGCCGACCGTCTGATAGGTCTGATTGTCGACTACGAAATGCTTCAGGTTCTTCGGCGCCTGCGACGCTTCGGTCAAGAGGCAACCGAGATTCATGCAAAG
>VAZL01000450.1:0-1699 GCA_005883445.1 Alphaproteobacteria bacterium
CGTCCTCGGGATAAAGCTCGCCGCGAATGCCGAAGCCGCCGCCGACATGACCCTCGATCAGATGCACGCTCGCCGGGCTGCGGCGCAGCATGCGGGCGATATTGTCGCGATTCCAGTGCGGCACCTTGGCGGCGCCGTAGAGCTCCAACAAGTCGCGCGCGGCGTCGTAGCGTGCGATCGCGCCGCGGGTTTCCAGCGGGACGCCGGAGTGCCGCCCGACGGCGAGATCGAGCTCCACCACGACCGCCGCATCGCGAAACACTGCCGCGACATCTCCATAAGACTTTTCCACGATCGCCGCCTCGGTCGAGCGGCCGGGCTCGAACTCGCCCGGCTCCGCGCTCGCGTCGAGGACGACCGGCAAGTCTTCGACTTCGACGGCGGCGAGATCGGCGGCGTCCTCCGCTACGTACGGGTCGGTTGCGAACACGGCGGCGACCGGCTCGCCCACATAGCGCACGCGCTCGCGGGCGAGGATGGGTTGGCGGTAGGGTGCCAAGCCTTCGACGCGGGTCAGACGGAAATCGATCGGAGGAACCTCGGCGACGTCGGCCGAGGTCCACACCGCCGTGACACCAGGGAGGGCGAGCGCCGCGCTGGCGTCGATCGACACGATACGACCATGCGCGTGGGCGGAGCGCACCAGACGCATATGCAGCATGTGGGGAAACGCGACATCGGCGGCAAAGGCGCCGCGGCCCGTCACCAGCGGCGGATCTTCGAGACGCCTCACCGAAGTGCCGACGATGCTCATGTTAGGTCTTGCTTGGTGCGCCGGCTGCGCACAGCGCCGCGCGGATGCGCTGTGGGGTAGCCGGAAATTCGTCGATCGATATGCCGAACGGCGACAAGGCATCGTTGATGGCGTTGACGACCGCCGCCGGCGCGCCGATCGCACCGCCCTCCCCCAGCCCCTTTGCCTTGGTGATGGACGCTTCCGTCAACGTCTCGAGATGATGGATTTCGATTTGCGGAATTTCCCGCGCAGTCGGCGGCAGATAATCCGCCAGGCTTGCGGTGAGAATATTGCCGCTCTCGTCGTAGATGATCTCCTCGAACAACGCGTTCGCGATTCCCTGGGCGACGCCGCCATGGATCTGCCCGTCCGCGATCATGGGATTGATCAAGCGCCCGGCATCTTCGCAGACGAGAAACTTTTCGAGCCTGACGCGCCCGGTCTCGACGTCCACCTCGACCACGGCGACGTGGCAGGCGTTGGAAAAGGTGCCGAGCGGATCGTAGCTCGCACTCTCGGCAATCCCCGGCGCAAGTTCGCCCTTGAAACGATGAGTTTGATGATAGGCGGACCGCGCCAGGACCGCCATCGGTATGGAACGATCCGTTCCGGCGACGCGCGCCGCATCGGCTTCGAGCACGATGTCGTCGGCCGATGCTTCGAGCAAGATGCCCGCCATCGTCGCGAGCTTGGCTCGGATCTTGCGCGCCGCCAGTAAGGTCGCGCCGCCGGCGATCACCAGCGAGCGGCTGGCGAAGGTCCCCCACCCGTAAGGTGTGCGATCGGTGTCGCCGTGCACGATCTTGATGCGCTCCGGCGACGTACCGAGCTCATCGGCGATGATCTGCGAGAGCGTGGTGCGCAGGCCCTGTCCGTGCGGGGAAGCGCCGATCCGCGCCTCGATGAACCCGGACGGATCCATGGTCATCTCGACGGTTTCCCAGCCGGGCGTCACCTCCATGC
>VAZL01000450.1:1822-5557 GCA_005883445.1 Alphaproteobacteria bacterium
GATTTATGGGGAAAGGTCTTGACCAGGTTGCGGCGGCGAATCTCGAACGGATCAAGGCTGAAGGCGACCGCCGCCTTGTCCATCAGCCGCTCGACCGCGAACGTGATCACCGGACGCGAGACGCCGCGGTACGGCGCCATCGGGCAGGTGTTGGTCAGGACGCCGCGCGAGACGCAGGAATATTCGCGCACGTCGTAGGGGCCAGGCAGCTCCGCCATCGCCATTAGCGGCTCGACCGCGCAGGTTGTGGGATAGCAGGAATAGGCGCCGACATCGGCGACGATATCCGCCGCGAGGCCGATCAGCTTGGCATCACCGTCGAACGCGCCCTCGAGCGAGATCGACTGATCGCGGCTGTGGAAGCAGGCGACGAGATTCTCGCGCCGGTCCTCGACCCATGCCGCGGACGTCTTGAGCTTGCGCGCGAGCCAGGTCACGACAACGAATTCCGCGGCCAACGACATTTTTTGCCCAAACCCGCCGCCGACGTCCGGCGCGATCACCCGCAGATCCGATTCGGGCATTCCGATCAGATCGGCAATGATCGTTCGCACGCCGTGCGGCATCTGCGTCGCGCAGGTGAGGGTGACGCGCCCGCTCGTGGCGTCCCAGACCGCATGCGCGGCGCGCGGCTCCATCGGCAGCGCGTTCTGCCGGTGCGAGCGGATGTCGACGGTGATCCGCCGGGGCGCGGCCGCCAGCTTCGCATCGAAACCGGGCGTCTTCAGGCGTCCTTCGACCACGACGTTGCCGGCGGCCTCGGCGTGGACGAGGGGCGCGCCGCGAGCCAGCGCCGCGCCGGCGCCCACCACCGCCGGCAGTTCTTCGATTTCGACCTCGACGAGATCGGCGACGTCCTCGGCCTCTTCTCTGGCCGAGGAAACCACCGCCGCAATCGGCTCGCCGACGAACCGCACGACGTCGCGCGCCAGCACCGGCTGGCGGATCGGCACATAGTTGAACTTGTGCAACAGCGGCTGGATCGGCTTCACGCCTGCGAGCTCGGCGGCGGTGACGATGGTCGCGCCCTGAGGTGCCACGATCCGCTTGATCCGACCCGACGCGACCGAGCTCCTGACGAAACGCACCCAGCGCGCCGCTGTCAGGTCGCCCGTGAACCGGCCGTGGCCGGCCACCAGCGTCGGATCCTCGAGGCGCCGGATCGAACGGCCGATCCAACCGCCATGGTTCTTGGCATCGACGGCCATTCAGTCCCGCGTTTCGCTCAAATCACTTGCTGTAGCAGCCGAGTGCGCCAACGGCCCTTGCGAGGATCATCGATCCCCCTCCTCCAAACCAGTCGCTCGTGTCGCGCAGCGTCAGCCGTCATCGATCACCGCAGACGCGCGAAAACACGGCGCGGATTCGCATCGGCAATCGCCTCGATCCCGGCGGCCGACAATCCCGCCGATCGCAGCAGCGCCAGCGGCTCCATGTCGGCCGGCGGAAACGAATAGTCGGTGCCCAGCACGACGTTATCAAGTCCGGCGAGCTCGATCAGAAACCGCAACGCCTTGGGCGCATGGACGATGCTGTCGTAGAGCATCTGCGACGCATAGGCGGACGGCGCCTTGGCGGCGACGTCGCCTTGCGCGGCCCGGTCCATGCGCCGATGCATGATGTCGAAACGGCCGGCGAGATAGGGATACGCGCCGCCACCGTGGGAAAGCACCAGCTTGAGGCGCGGATAGCGGTCGAGCACGCCGGACATCAACAGCGAGCCGACGCCGAGCGTGGTGTCGAAGGTGTACTGCGCAATCTGGGCGAGGCCGAACTTTGCGGCGCGCGGTGCGGGCCCGACCAGGACGGGATGGATCAGCACGGGCATGCCGAGCGCTTCGGCCTGGCGCCAGAACGCCTCCAACGGAAGTTCGCCCAGATTGGTGTTCTCGACGTTGGAGGAAATGATCGCGCCGCAGGCTCCGAGCCCGGCGGCGCGCTCGAGCTCCGCCGCCGCGGCCTCGGCTTGAACGAGCGGAACGGAGGCGATCCAGGCGAACCGATCCGCGTTGTCGGCGGCCCACGCCGCCAGGGTGTCGTTGAGCATCCGATGCCAGGCGATGCATGCATCGACGGGAAGGCCGTAACCGAATAGGTCCGGCCAGGTGCCGACGATCTGCTGATCGATGCCCTGCTCGTCGAGCCAGGCGCGCCGCTCGGCGACGGGTTCGATCAAGCGCGGAAAGAACGGGCGCACCTTGAAGCCGTAGTCGAAATGCAGCGCCGGCGGCGTGGCGCCTGATCGCACCAGCCGCACGCCGATCTCCTTGCCGCGGCCGGCGACTGCGTCGATCAATTGCGGCGGAACGTAGTGGGCATGAACGTCGATCGGCACGCGGTCTCGTCTGGTTTGGCCTCGAAATCAGCGCGCGGCCTGCCGGCGCATCTCCGCGGCCGTGCTGCGCACGGCCTTGACGATGTTCTGGTAGCCGGTGCAGCGGCAGAGATTGGACGAGAGAAGGTCGAGGATATCTTCGTCCGTGAGGTCGGGATTGGTCTCCAGCGCGTTCACCGCCAGCATCAAGAAACCCGGCGTGCAAAATCCGCACTGGAGCGCGTGATGATCGATGAATGCGCTTTGCAGCGGATGCAGCTTGTCGCCGTCCGCGAGACCTTCGACCGTGCGGATGCGCTTGCCCTGAGCCTGGACCGCGAACATCAGGCAGGACCTTACCGCCTCATTGTCGAGGATCACCGTGCATGCGCCGCAGATGCCGTGCTCGCAGCCGATATGCGTCCCGGTCAACCCGCATTCGTCGCGGATGACATCGACCAGCGTCTTTCTTGGCTCGGCCCGGACGGCGTAATCGTCACCGTTGATATTGAGCTTGATGTCGATCTTCTCGGTCATCGCCCGCCAGTTCGCTGTCGCCGCTGCGCAACTCCTTGAGTGATACATGCATTTTGTGGCAAGTAAAGCCGAAGCCAGCTATCCCGGGCGGCCGTAATTATTGGCGAAGAATGGCGGCAAGCGCCGACGGCCGCGAACGTCCACACGCAGCGCAAACCGCAGAACGCTGTTCGAAGGGAGGAATTGCCATGAATTCCAGTCTGTCACGTCGCACGCTCATCAAGCGCGCGGCCGGTTCCGCGGTGCTTGCCGGCGTCGGCATGCCCGCGATCGTGAGCGGACAAACCGATGCCATCCGCATCGGACATCTCACCCCGCTCACCGGCTTTCTCGGGCCGCTGGTCATGGGAGTAAAACTCGCCGCCGACGAGATCAACGACAGCGGTGGCGTGATGGGCCGCAAGATCGAGCTCGTGATGGAGGATTCGGTCAACCCGCAGACCGCCTCCGCCAAAGCCGAGCGCCTGATCGAGCGCGACAAGGTCGCAATGATCATCGGCGAAATCTCGTCGGCGTCCGGACTTGCGATCGGCCAAGTGGCGAACCGGCTGAAGACCGTGTTCATCAACACCGGCTGCAATTCCGACGCGCTGCGGGGCGCGAGTTGCAATCCCTACATGTTCCACATCGAGGGCGCGAACTCGATGTATGTGATTGCGGTCGGGCAGTACTTGCTGCGCGAGAACCTCGTGCGCGGCAAGAAGTGGTACTCGCTGACCGCGGACTACGCCTTCGGCCACGACCTTCTGCGGGTTGCCAAGAAGTTCATGGAGTCGAACGGCGGCCAGTTCGCGGCCGACGAGCTGGTACCGACCGACGCCACCGACTTTTCTCCCTATCTGCTGAAAGTCCGTCAGGCGCGGCCCGATCTCGTGGTGTCGAAT
>VAZL01000451.1 GCA_005883445.1 Alphaproteobacteria bacterium
CGACCTCGAAGGCGCGGTGAAGCTGCGCGAGGCGGTCTGACGCGGACACTGCGGGACTGACGTCTGGGCCGCAAACTCCGCTCATTCCCGTGCAAGCGGGAATCCCGCTCATTCCCGTGCAAGCGGGAATCCATTGTGGCTGGGCCCCGCAACGGGGTGCCCGTGAGCGTCGCGGGGCGCCCCTCGCTGGGACGAGCGGAAAGCGCGCGCGGACGGAACTTGGCGCGCGCGAGCGAATTGGTATGGCCGGACCCTTAGCCGCGTCTCCTCGCCCGGAGTGGCTGTGGGTCTCAGGACCCCGCCCCGGCCACTCGGCGGGGTTTTTGCTTTGCACCCATGGATCGCGGAACGAAAGCCCGACTGACCGCGCGGAGAAAGCGGGTTCCCGCCGGCATGACCTCCATGCACCCGGAACGCGACCGTTGAGCGGCCGGTTATTTCGGCATGGAAACGTCATCGGAATATCGGCGATTTGCCCAGGAATGCCACCGCCTGGCGCGAGAAGCCAAGACCGAGCGGCATCGCAAAATCATGCAGGAAATGGCGCAGGCCTGGGAGAGACTCGCCAAGGAGACCGACGGGGACGGGGAAGGCGCTCACGCCTCGCCCTGACGACATTTTTCCTCCGCGTTTGGCAGGTCCCCCTGGCCTGCCAGACGAAGCCAAACCTGCGCCATGTGCAACAGGGTGGCCCGGGCTTTCGGGTCATGGAGCGCGCTCGCCATCTCCAAGCACTCGGCGCGGCGTAGCGTCGACACTCGTCGGATCGCCCCATCGGGTCCCCAGCGCTGATCTAGCGCAACGCGGGAGCCCGCCTGACGTTCCCGGCGCCAGCGGGGCTTTTACGAGATTTTCACGCGCCCTGAGTCGGAGAGCGGGCAGACGGCCCGTTGTTTGGGGGCCAAAGTGCGACCGTGACACCGGCGGAGGGGCCCCCCCTCGGCGACCGGATGTCGAACCCCGCCAGAGTGGCCTCTAGGCGGGGTTCTTCATGCGCATTTGCCTCGATTGCGCTGCGGGTGCGTGGACTTCGCAGAGCCTTTCCGAGAAAGCCGGATCAACTCGCCTCGGCCAACGTTCTTTCCGGGGCGAAACCTGGGCCGTCCAAGGGTCGGAGCAGCCGCATGGCCTTGACGACCTCGCGACGGTCGAGAATGCCCACCAGCTTGGCGATCGTCAGTTCGGCGTTGCGGTCGGCGGACACAAGGTAGTCGGCGAGCTCGGCTTGCGCGGCGCGCATCGCGTCCAGAATTGTTGTGAGTTCGTCCTTCATACTGCGCACTCTAATGCTCGTGCCCCGGCGAAATAGAACGCGCGGCGGCTCTTTCGGTTTCCAAGCCAGCTACGGGTCGTGGAGAATTTCGTGGCGGCAAGCGTAGGGTGGGCAAAGGCGCATTTTGCGCCGTGCCCATGCGCGCCTTTACCGGCATGAGGAACGACGCGCGGGCAGGCTTCGCTTTGCTCATCCTACGCGCTGGAACTTAAGGCGCTCGTCCGGAGTTGAGAGTATCGAGCCTTCGCCAACCTCGGCTCCGACCGGGAGAGATCGAGAGGGCAACCGGCTCCAGGGCGGGAACCGTCATGCGGGAAAAGATCGGATATTGCCGGCAGAAGGCCGCGGAGTGCGCGGCACGCGCGCAAGAAGCCGCCGACAAGGACACGCGCGAGCTTTTCCTCAGATTTCGGAATTCGTGGCTGAGCGCAGCGAAGCGATACGAATCTTCGGCCCCGGCCGCTCCCGGCGAGATCCCGCAGCGGCGGCCGTCTTCGTTCGCGCCTGAGCCTAGCACCCACGACTGGCGTTCGCGCCCGAACGACGCGCGCACGGACACGACGGCGGAGCGGCTTGGCGCGGCCTGATCCTCTATCAATTGACGCAACGCGCGGCCGTTCCGCTGTCCGCCGCCTTCTCGACCGTCAGCAGCATGCGAAATCCCGTCAAGCGACCGAGTGCCGGCTCGAGCGCGCGTTCGAGGCGCAGCAAGCGGCGGGCGGCGCCTTCGCCGATCAGGCTCCAAGGCTGGAAGCCGCCGCTCAGCGGATAGGCCGCAAGCGCGAACCATTGCACGCCCGCGATGCGCAGCGTGGGGACGAGGCGATGAAAGCGCTCCCGATCGCTGGTGGCGATGAGCGTCGGGATGGCCTGGTTGGAGTCGTAGGGGTCGCGGCGCGGATCGGGGCTGCCGTCCGCGAGGACGTCGGCCGAGGTGCGAACGGGCTCGTGATGAAACAGCCGGTAGAACGCGGTGCTGCCCCAGGTAATCGCCGGCTCGACCATGAGCACGCGCCCGCCTGGGCGCATCACCCGCGCCGCCTCGCGGAAGAAGACGAGTGGAAATTCGAGATGATGCAGCACGTCGACCATGACGATGTTGGCGGCGCAGGCGTCCGCGAACGGAAGCCGCTGCGCATCCGCGACGCAGTCGAGCCACGGCGCGGATTGAATGTCGGTCGCCACCACCTCGGTCAGCCGCTGCTTGAGGTTGCCGATGCCGCCGCCGATCTCGATGGTGCGGCCGCGCCTGCAGGCCGCGGCGATGCGGTCGTAGAAATCGTCGTAGACGAGGCGCAGAACCGGCTTGCGCTCCCACACTCCGCGGTGATCCACGAGCTGATCGGATGCCGCGCGCTCCATCACATCGCCTTGATGCGCATGAACGCGAACAACACCATGCGCAGCAGCATGAAGCCGTGGCGGAAACGGGAGATCTGGGTCTCGCCGTAGGTGCGGCTGGCATAGCGGATGGGAATCTCGACGGCCTTGAGGCCGAGCTTGGAAGCGCCGAAGATCAGCTCGAAATCCCCGAACGGATCGAAGTTGCCGAAATAACTGCGCGCGGCCTTGATGCGCGCGTAATCGGAGCGCCGCAGCGCCTTGGTGCCGCACAGCGTGTCGGTGAAGCGCTGCGACAACAGCCATGTGAAAAGCAACGAGAACGCCTTGTTGGCGATGAGGTTGAGGACGCGCATCGCCTCCTGCTCCATCGGATAAATGAGACGGGAGCCGTTGACGAACTCGCCCTTGCCAGAGGAAATCGCGTCCCAAAACTTCGGCAATTGCTCGGGCGGCATGGTGAGATCGGCATCGAGAATCATCAGCACGTCGCCGCGCGCGGCCTCGAACCCGGCAAACACGGCATCGCCCTTGCC
>VAZL01000066.1 GCA_005883445.1 Alphaproteobacteria bacterium
AGTAAAGTAGAATTCAGCCGACGAGCCGGTCACGATTCCGATCGTAGCGGACGGATTGCTGCCCTTGAGATCGGCGAGCTTTTTCAGCGGGGAATCGACCGGGACGACGGTCGAATGTTTCAGATTGGGCGCAATGACCGCGATGGCGCGCACCGGCACGCCGCGATCGAGCAAGGACGTGAACGGAAAGTTTCCACCATTGCCGACCTGCACGCGCGCGGAAGCGACCGCTTCATTGACATCCGGACCGGCGGCAAAGACCTGATATTTCGCTTCGAGGCCGCGCTTCGCGAGCAACCCCGCCTTGTCCATCACCACGTTGATCGTGTTCTGACCCGAGAACGGTCCCTGCCACCCCACGCCCAGCGGCCACCAGCCCTTTTCCTTGAGCCAGGCGACCGACTTGTCCGAGACCTTCTCATAGGGCTGCGGCCATCCCCAGTCGGTGGATGATTGTGCTGCCGCAATCGCGGTGCCCGCGCCGATTGCAACGGCCGCAAGCACAATCGAGGTTGTGATCCGTCCGATGAATTGCGTCAGCATGCCTTCCTCCCAGGTTTGATCGGCCAGCGCGAACGGCCCGCTGGCTTGTTGTCGTTCCGATCGTTTATTGGTGCGCGTTCAAGCTGGTTGCTCCATTGCAGGCTCAAGCACGAACAGCGTGCGCCCATACTCCACGAGTTCGCCGTTCTCCGCGCCGATGTGCACGACGCGCCCGTCCTGCTCGGCGTAGACAGTGGTAAACAGCTTCATGACCTCGATCAGGCACAGCGGCTGCCCCTTCTTCACGACACTACCGATCTCGACGAAGGGGGGCGTCTCGGGCGACGGCGCGCGATAAAAGGTTCCGACCATCGGCGCCGTGATTTCGAACTGGCCGTCTGCGAGAACGATCGTCCCTGCCGGCGATGGCGATCGGGTCTTGGTTTCGGTCGCCGCTGCGGGCCGGACGGGTTCGCCCCCGCTCGGCGGCCGCGTCGCCTCCACGGCGCCGGCGCCGGTGCGACGGACGAACAGCTTGATCTCTCCGGTCTCAATGCTGACCTCGTCGCAATTGCTGCTGTCGATGATCTTGAGGATCTCGGCGATTTCTTCATAGCGCAGTGTCATGCCGCTTTTCCGCGCAGTTTCCGCCGCGGATTGGCGGGCGGCCGTTCGGTCTCGACGATCGTCTCGGACAGGCGCGCGGCGGCGGCGCGCAGGGATGGAACGTGTTTGAGCGCCTGCTCCAACGACATGCGCGCATTTGGAGCGGATACAGCCAAGGCGGCCGCGGGGCGGCCGCTTGCGCTTGCGACCGATACGGCCACGCACACCACGCCGGCCAGAAATTCCTGATTGTCGGTCGATATGCCGGTTTCCCGGATGCGATCCAGTTCCGCATCGAGCGCATCGAGATCGGTGATCGTGTTGGCCGTGTACGGGTGCAGCGGAGCCGCACGCAGCAGCATCGCGCGCTTCTGCTTGGGCAGCAGGCTGAGGAACAGCTTGCCCATCGACGTGCAATGCAGCGGCACGCGCGAGCCGGGTTCAAACCGCAGGCCGAACGGCCATGCCGATTCCACGCGATCGAGATAGACGACGTGGCTGCCCGCCATCACGCCGAAATTGCAGGTCTCGCCGAGCTCCGCCGACAACGCGGCGAGAATGGCGTGGCGCGGCCCGAGCTGCATGGACGAGGCGATGATGTCGAGACCGAGGCTGACAAGGCGCGCGCCCAGCACGAAGCGCCGGTCGCCCGGCTCGCGCTGCAGCAGGCCTTTGTCCTCCAGCATGCGCACGATGCGATGGACCGTGGGCTTGGGGATGCCGAGCAGAAGGCCGAGTTCGGTGATGCTCAGCGGGCGGCGCGCGCTCGCCATCGCTTCGAGGATCGCGACCGCCTTGATGGTGGGATATGCGCGCGATGCGTCTTCCGACCGCGCCGGGCGAGGTTGGGAACCCAAGTCGCTGGGGCCATGGGGGGTGTTCCAGGTCATGGCCTGTATCAAAATCCGGAACAAAACATCTTGCAATACGGATTTTGCTGGTTGATCATTTATGACAGGGTCGCCAGCAAGGGCCCAAACGGCCGTAAGGAGAAGCCGGTGCGGCGAGTGCTCATCGCCAATCGGGGCGAGATTGCTTTGCGCGCCGCCCGCGCCTGTCGCCGCCTCGGCCTCGAGAGCGTGGCGGTTCATTCCACGGCGGATGCGAATTCGCCGCACGTTTGGGCGGCTGACCACGCGGTCTGCATCGGCCCTCCGCCGGCGAGCGCCAGCTACTTGCACGCCCCTGCGCTGATCGAGACGGCGAGCGCGCTCAAATGCGACGCGGTCTATCCCGGCTACGGCTTCCTGTCGGAGAAGAGCGACTTTGCGGCGAAATGCCGCGCGGCCGGTCTCACCTTCATCGGCCCGAGCGAAGAGAGCATCGCCTGCATGGGCGACAAGGTCGCGGCGCGGCGGATGGCGGCCTCGCTCGGCGTGCCGATCGTGCCCGGTTCCGAAGCTGGCTTCACCGCTGCCGCCGAAGCGGCAACGGCTGCGCAGAAGATCGGGTTTCCCCTGTTGCTCAAGGCGAGCGGCGGGGGCGGCGGCCGTGGCATGCGCATCGTCGAGCGGGCGCAAGACTTCGCTTCCTTGTTCGAACAGGCGAGCGCCGAAGCCAATGCGTCGTTCGGCGATCCGAACCTCTATCTCGAACGTTTCTTCCGCGAGGTGCATCACGTCGAAATTCAGGTGTTCGGCGATGCGCACGGCAACTACGTGCATCTGTGGGAGCGCGATTGCAGCGTCCAGCGCCGTCATCAAAAGCTCGTCGAGGAGGCGCCCTCGCCGGTGCTCGACGAACGGACACGTCGCGAGATGGCCGAGGCCGCGCTCGCGCTCATTCGCGCGCTGAAATACGTCAACGCAGGCACCGTCGAGTTCATCTACGACGTCGCGAGCGGCAAGTTCTTTTTCATCGAGATGAACACGCGTATCCAGGTCGAGCATCCGGTGACCGAAATGCTCACCGGTACCGATCTCGTTCGCGAGCAGTTCAGGGTTGCCGCCGGCGAGCCTCTGTCGTTCGAGCAGCCGCGAGCCCATACCGGCAGCGCGATCGAATTTCGCATCAACGCCGAAAATGCCGATCTCGGCTTTCGGCCTTCGCCCGGGCTGCTGAAGCGATGGCGGCCGCCGCAAGGGCGCGACATCCGCATCGACAGCCATGCCTATGAAGGTTATGCGGTGCCGCCCTATTACGATTCCATGCTGGCCAAGCTGATCGTGACCGGACGCGACCGGCCCGCCGCGATTTCCGCCGCGCGCGCGGCGCTTGCGCGCTTTCAGGTCGCCGGCGTCGCGACAACCATTCCCTTTCACGAGCGCCTGATCGCGCGGCCGGAGTTTGCCGGCGGCAAAGTCCACACGCGATGGGTCGAGCAGCAGATGGCGCAGTAATGGCGGACCGGACAATCCAACTCGTCGACGTGACGCTGCGCGACGCGCATCAGTGCCTGTGGGCGACGCGGATGACCACGGCGATGATGGCGGAACTGGCGCCGCGGCTCGACCGCGCCGGCTTCGAGGCGATCGATCTCGTCGGCGGCGCGGTGTTCGACGTCTGCGTGCGCTATCTGCGCGAGGACCCGTGGGAGCGCATGCGCATCGTCAGCGGCTGGGTGAAAGAAACGCCGCTGATCGTCATGACGCGCGGGCAGAGCCTGTTCACGTTCGAGTTCTTCGCCGACGACATCGTCGAGCTTACGGCCGAGCGGATCTTCGCCAACGGCATCCGCTATCACACGCCCTATGATGCGCTCAACGACATGCGCAACATGGAAGTGCCGGTGCGCGCCGCCAGGAAGGTGGGGCTCTATACCGTCGGCGGCGTCGTCTACACGGTCAGCCCGGTTCACACTGACGACTATTATGCGCGCAAGACGCGCGAGCTTGTCACGCTCGGCGTCGATGCCGTGTTCATCAAGGATCCGAGCGGCCTGCTGACGCCGGAACGCGCGGCAACGCTGGTGCCGGCGATCAAGGCTGCATGCGCCGCGTTGCCTTTGCATCTTCACTCGCACTGTCTCACGGGGCTTGCGCCCTACACGGCATTGCGCGCGATCGAGCTTGGCGTCGACGTGGTGCACACGGCAACGTCGACACTGGCGAATGGGGCTTCGCATCCGGCGACTGAAAGTCTGGTCGACAACGCCCGCCGCGGCGGCTTTACGATCCCGGTCGACCTCGCGCCGGTGGCGGAGGTCGCGGAGCGGTTGAACTACATCGCGCGGCGCGAGAACAAGCCGGTCGGGCAGATCGCCGAACACGATGCTTTTCACTACGAGCATCAGATGCCTGGCGGCATGGTCTCGAACCTCAAGTCGCAGCTCGCGACGCTCGGCATTGCCCATCGCCTGCCCGAGGTGCTGGAGGAATCGGCGCGCGTGCGCTGCGAACTCGGCTATCCCATCATCGTCAGCCCGTTTGCCCAGTTTGTGATGACGCAGGCCGTGCTCAACGTGATGGGCAAGGAGCGCTACGGCACCGTGCCCGACGAGGTGCGCAAATACGTGCTCGGCTATTACGGCGAGATCGCCGGTTCCATCGATCCGAACCTCTACGACCGCATTGCCAACGGCGCCGAGCCGGCCAGGGGCCGCCCCGGCGACCTGCTCGAACCCGCCATTCCGAAACTGCGGCGCGAGCGCGGCCCATTCGCCTCAGACGACGACCTGCTGCTCGCCGCGTTCTATCCGCGCTCCGAATTCGACGCGCTGAAAGCGGCGGGCCCGATCGCGACGGAATATCCGCTTGGCCGAACGCCGCTTATCACCCTGGTCAAGGAGATCGCGCAGCGCCGCGATATTCGCAGCTTCCACTTCGTTCAGCACGCGTGAGCACGTCCAGCATGTCCTCCCAACCCGCGATCATCACCGTTGCGATCACCGGGGCGATCCCGCGCAAGGCCGACACGCCCGCCGTCCCGGTGACCCCCTCCGAGCAGATCGAGTCGACGCAGGAAGCCTTTGAAGCGGGCGCTTCCGTCGTTCACATCCACGTTCGCAATCCCGACGAGAGCCCGAGTTCCGATCCGGCCTTGTTCGGCCGAGTGCAGGAGGGCGTGTCGAATCACTGTCCCGGCATGATCATCCAGTTCTCGACGGGCGGACGCGGACGCGAGCAGAGCGAGCGCGGGAAAATGCTCTACCTCAAGCCGGATATGGCGTCGCTCGCGACCGGCTCGGTAAACTTCCCCAAGCAGATCTACGAGAATCCTCCGCAGCTCGTGGAGGACCTCGCAAGCACGATGCTCGCCTGCGATGTAAAGCCAGAGATCGAGGTGTTCGACGTCGCGATGCTCTACAACGCGAAGGCGCTCGCCGACCGCGGCTTGCTCAAGCGGCCATGCCACGTGCAATTCGTCATGGGCATTCCAAACGCTCTGCCGGCGCGGCGAAAGCTGCTCGAATTCCTTATCGACGAACTCAAGGACCTCATGCCCGACGCCACCTGGGCCGCTGCCGGCATCGGCCGCCACCAGCTCGAAGTCAATGAATGGTGTCTGGAACTCGGCGGGCACGTCCGCACCGGCCTCGAGGACAACATCAAGTTCGACAAGACGCGCCTTGCCCGCAGCAATGCGGAACTGGTCGCGCGCGTTGCCGACTTGTGCGCGGCCAAGGGACGGCGCCCCGCGGGTCCGGCCGAGGCTCGACAGATCTTGCAACTGCCGCCGGCACGCAAGCCGACGGCGAAATAAAGGGGGAGGGACCCATGCAAGCGACATCACAGGGCAAAGCCGGCATGTCGATCGGCAAGATCGCATTGGCCAGCGCTATCGGCACCACCATCGAGTGGTACGATTTTTTTCTCTACGGCGTGGTGACGCCGATCGTACTCAACAAGCTGTTCTTTCCCAATTACGATCCGATCGTCGGCACGCTGCTCGCCTACGCGACGTTCTTCGTCGGATTCCTCTCCCGCCCGATCGGCGGCATCATCTTCGGTCATTATGGCGACCGCATCGGGCGAAAGACCGTGCTGGTGCTCACGCTATTGATCATGGGCATCGCTACGTTTCTGATCGGGCTCTTGCCGACCTATGCCAGCGTCGGCATCTGGGCGCCGGCAATGCTGCTGGTCCTGCGCATTTTTCAAGGGATCGGCATCGGCGGTGAATGGGGCGGCGCCGTCCTCATGGCCGTGGAGCATTCACCCGCTGGCAAGCGCGGGTTCTATGGAAGCTGGCCGCAGGTCGGTGTGCCGGCCGGGCTGCTGCTCAGCTCCGGCATGGTCTATCTGCTGTCCTTCCTGCCGGAAGACGACTTCTTCTCCTGGGGATGGCGCATTTCGTTTCTCATCAGCGCCGTGCTGGTCGCGATCGGCCTCTATATCCGATTGAAGATCATGGAAACGCCGGCGTTCACGGGCCTGCAACAGGCGCAAAAGATCGCGCATGTCCCCTTCTTCGAGCTGATACGCACGCACGGCTGGAACACGTTGCTTGGCCTCGGCGCGCGCTACATCGAAGGCGTGACGTTCAACATCTTCGGCGTCTTCATCATCGCTTACGTCACCGGCGTGTTGCAATTGCCGCGGCAGACGGCGCTCGCCGGCGTGATGATCTCGTCCGCGCTCATGATCATCATGCTGCCGGTCTACGGCAACCTCTCCGACCACATCGGCAGGCGGCGCATGTTCGCCGTGGCCGGACTGCTGATCGGCATCCTGTCGTTTCCGGCATTCTGGCTGATGGAGACGAAGTCGCCGATCCTTATTTGGCTGGCGATTACCGTGCCATTCGCGTTCGTGTATCCGGCGGTCTACGGACCGCAGGCCGCGCTGTTCTCGGAATTGTTCGATACGCGGGTGCGCTACACCGGCATCTCGTTCGTCTATCAATTCTCGGGAATATTCGCGAGCGGCCTGACGCCGATCATCGCCACATCGCTGCTGCCGCTCGGCGGCAACAAGCCGTGGCTGATCTGCGCCTACATCCTGGTTGTCAGCACGATCAGCGCGGCCTCGGTGTTCGCCATGCGCGACATGCACAAGCGCGATATGACGGCGGACAATGTTGTGCCGGGGTTGAAGCCCGCTAAGCAGGCATGACGAGTCGTTCCGTATCCGCAAACGCGCCCCCGCATGGACCTCAATCTGAAAGGCCGCGTTGCTGTGGTCACCGGCGCGGGCGCGGGCATTGGTGAGGCCATTGCCGGCGCCCTTGCAAGTGAAGGGTGCTCGGTGTGGCTCGCCGACCGCGACCGCGCCGCCGCAACAAACGCCGCGGCGGCGCTGTCGTCCCACGGGCACGCCGCAACCGCCCTCGTCGTGGACGTGGCCGACGCGGCGGCGGTCTTCGCCGCCTTTGCGCAGGTCGAGAAAACGGCAGGACGGCTCGACATCCTCGTCAACGCGGCCGGCCTCATTTCGACCGGTGCGTTTGCCGACCTCCCCGCTTCGGAATGGGATCGCGTTGCGCGCGTCAATGTCGCGGGAATCCTCAATTGCGTAAAGGCGGCGATGCCCGCGGCGACCCGCCAGCGCGCGGGGCGCATCATCAATATTGCATCCGTTTCCGCCATGCGCGGCGGCGGCTCGCTCGGCAACACCATCTACGGCGCCACCAAGGCGAGCGTCGTGGCATTGACAATGGGATTGGCGCGCGAGCTCGGCCCGCTCGGCATTACGGTCAATGCGGTGGCGCCGGCCGTCGCCGACACGGCAATGACCCGTGCGGCGCTGACGGATGACATGCGCCGGCGCATCGTCGCGCGAATCCCGCTCGGCCGGCTCGCTGCCCTGTCGGATATCGCTAACTTGGTGACGTTTCTGGCTTCCGATCGCGCCGCCTTCATCACCGGGGCGGTGATCCCGGTCGACGGCGGCATCCTCACCACCTGACACGACGCATGGAGATGCAGCATCTCTTGGTCGTCGGCGTGGTGACGCTCGCAGGCTTCATGCGCGGCATCACCGGCTTCGGCGGCGCCGCGCTGATGGCGCCGCTGTTGAGCGCCATGCTCGGGCCGGTGCAGGCGGTCGTGACGGCGCTGACGCTGGAAACCGCCGCCGCCCTCATCATGTTCCCGGATGCATGGCCGCGGTTCAACCGGCGGGTGCTGCTTTATCTGACGATCCCCGCCTGCGTCACCGTTCCGATCGGCGGCTATCTCCTTGTCAATGTCGATGCCTTTATAATGCGCAAGGTGATCGCGGGCGTCGTCGTCGTGTTCGCGCTCGCCCTCTTCTCCGGCCTGCGCTATTCGCGAGCACCGCGACCCGCGACCTCCCTTGCGCTTGGAAGCATCGTCGGCGTGCTGCTCGGCGCGACCAGCGTCGGCGCGCCTCCCGTCATCCTTTATCTGCTGGCGAGTTCCGACAGCCATACCGTCATCCGGGCGAATCTCACCGTGTTCGTGACCGCCATATCAGTCATCGGCCTGATCATGCTCTCGGCGATCGGCGCCATCACCGTTCCGGTCGCGGCCGACGCGGGCGTCGCCGTCATTCCGTTTCTGATCGCCACCTGGCTTGGCGGGAAGTTGTTCGGAAAAATGAACGAGCTCGTTGCGCGCCGCACGGCGCTCTCGCTCATGCTGTTCATGGGTCTCATTGGGTTGCTGGTCTAGCCGCTGGTCGAAGTGGCGGAATCATAATCCTCGAGCGTTGTGGGCTTTGCCGAGGTTCTGCTTCGCTGTCTCCTCACACAAGGAGCCGTTGAAAGAATGCATGAATTCAGGCATCACGAGGTCGTATTGGAGAGTCCAAATGCCCTCGAGAAAGCCGTCGCGTGCCCTCTCTCCGATGAAGTTGTCGGACGTTTACGTGGCACCCGGACATCTCATCCGCCGATCGCAGCAGATCGCGGTCGCAATTTTCTTCGAGGAATTCGAAGGCTACGACGTCACACCCGTTCAATATGCTGCCCTGATCGCCATTCGTGAGCGGCCCGGCATGGATCAGCGCACCCTTGTCGATCAGATTGCGATCGATCGCTCGACCATCGGCTCGATGCTCAAGACTCTGGAGAGCCGAGGGCTCATCCGTCGCGTGACGCCGAAGACCAACCAGCGGGTGAAGCAACTTTTCATTACCGAAGCGGGTGACCGTTTGTTGCAGTCGACGCGCGAGCACATCTACCGCGTTCAGGAGCGGATCCTCGCACCCCTCAACGCCAAGGAACGCAGACTCTTTACTGAGCTCTTGTCTCGCCTTGTGCACATTAACAATGAGTTCAGCCGAGCGCCTTTGAAGATCGTTTTGCCGCAGCAAAACGCAAAAGGACGGCCCTAGAAGCGGCACGTCAATGTGCATACACGTCGATACAACTTCATGTCCTCCCCTGGAGAGTCCCGTCTCTGGCACTGCCTCATCTGGCGCTCACTTGGTTTCCGAAAGGCCCAGCTTCTTTGTCACCTGCGCGTAGCGCTCCATGTCCCGCTTCATGAACGCCACGTAGCTCGCCGTGCCGTTCTCCTCCATCACCATTCCGAGCTGATGCATCCGCGTCACCATGGCAGGCTCCCGCATGGCCGCCGCCACCTCTGCCTGCAGGCGCGCGATGACCTTCGGCGGCGTACCCGAGGGCGCCTGCAGCCCCATCACGGTCGCAACGTCGAAGCCCTTCTGACCTAACTCGTCGCAGGTCGGCATCGCGGGGGTGGAGGGCGAGCGCTGCAGCACGCTAACGCAATAACCGCGCAGCTTGCCGGACGCGATGAGCTCAATGACGTTGGGTATGCCGGACCAGCCGACCTGGATCTCGCCGGTCAGGAGCCCGTTCACCATCGCTGAGCCGCCGCGATAAGGCACGTGCAGGAGTTCGATGCCGGTTCGCTCGGCGAAGATCGCCATGGTGAGATGGTGGATCGAGCCAGCGCCGGCCGAGCCGTAGCTCATTTTGCCCGGCTGCTTCTTGGCCAGGGCGATGAACTCGTCGAGCGTGCTGGCCGGCACGTTGGGATTGGCCGACATGATGGTCGGCAGACTGACCAGGGCGGTCACCGGTGCGAAGTCCTTGATCGGGTCGTAGCCGAGATTTGGATTGAGCGCCGGGTTGATGGCCATATTGCCGGAATCGCCGAACATCACCATGTGCCCGTCGGGCGGCGCCTTGGCCACCAGATTGGCGGCGAGGATGCCGCCGGCGCCCGGCATGTTCTCGACAATGAACGGTTTGCCGAACTTGCTGCTGAGCTTCTCGGCAAGCAGGCGCGCCAGCACGTCGGGATTGCCGCCGGGGCCCGAGGGCGCGATCAGCCGCACGGTCTGGGTGGGCCATGCGTCATCCTGGGCCATCGCCGCGGGCGAGAGCGTTGCCAGCAGCAGCGCCAGAACCGGCAACCTTCGTTGCATGGTCATGGTCCTCAAGCGTCGCCCCAAATGTCGCGTGCAACCTCGACCACCAGGCGCAGCTTAGCCTCCTGCACTTCCGGCGTGATCGGATTGCCGGTGTCGATGCTGGCGAAGCCGCACTGCGGGCTGACCCCGAGGCAGTTGAGATCAAGCTGCCGCGCCGCCTCCTCGATGCGCTTCTTCAGCGCATCCTTGCTTTCCATCTTCGGCGTCTTGGTCGAGACAATGCCGAGCACCACGGTCTTGTGGGGCGGCACGAGCCGCAGCGGCGTGAATGTGCCGGCGCGCGGCGTGTCGTATTCGAGGAAGTAGAATTGGATGTTGAGCGCGTTGAACAACCGCTCGGCCACGTCGTCATAGCTCCCTTCCGAGTGCCACTGGCCGCCGCGGTTGCCGCGGCACAGATGCATGCCGATCCGCACGCCCTGCGGTGCATTCTTGAGCACACGGTTGGTGATGGCAACGTACTTGTCGATCAGCGCGCTCCAGTCGTCGCCGCGCGACTTCAAGGCGGCCTGCACCTGGGGGTCGCCGAACTTGGCGAAGGCGGTCTCGTCGATCTGTACGTAACGGCAGCCGGCTTCGGCGAGCGCCTTCAGCTCGCGGCCGAACGCTTCCACGGTGTCGTCCCAGAATTGGTCGAGGTCGGTGTAGGCGGTGGCGAGCACGGCGGCGTTGCCGCCGCGGAAATGCAGCGCGCAGGGGCCGGGGATGGTGATCTTGGGAATGAGCCGGGTGTTGGCTGCGACGAACTTGAAGTCCGGCACGTTGATTGGGCTGGGTCCACTGCACGCGGCTTCTGACCAGCGCGACCGGTTGGCTGCCGCGCGTGCCGACGGTGCCGGTCTCGGTGCCGCCCTTGGCG
>VAZL01000452.1 GCA_005883445.1 Alphaproteobacteria bacterium
TTCACACTTGCACTCGCGGCGGAGCGGTGAATTTGAAAAGGAGCGCTGCGAATACAAACCATCGAACGCGTTTATTGTGGATCCCAACGACCCTGACGGTTCCGGGGGTTGATGGCGCAGAGACGACCCTTGAATTGGGGACGCGCGGGTGAGCAAACTGTCAACCGGCCCAGATTACCGAAATGGACGTAACGCGGGTTGCACCGCAGTTGTGGTCGACAATCGCGTTGAGCTAGGCGCTGTGTGGCTCCTTCGGCAGCGGCTGCCGCATTTGGTATGCGATCCTTGGTTGGGCCGTCAGAGCCCGCCTCGATTCAGAACAATTCAGGTTTGCCCCAAGGACCTGCCGTCCGCCCCGTGGCAGGCTCGTCCTGCGGTAAACCGACCGCACGGTCCCTCGATCGCTGGTGGTCACTCCTGGGCGGGAGGCGAGCAAAATCCGGGCGTCGTAGCCGAACTTGTTAGCGGCAATGTCGATGTCATCGTCGCATGGGCGAGTGCGCCGGAATGCGAAGGGACAATCAAGGAGAGTGACGATGTCGGTCGTTCGCTTTCCGCCGATAGGCGCAAAGCTCAAGGAAGACACGTGCGCTGCTGGGGCACTGCTGCGAACGACGCAAGCGCCCGATGCAGCAGCCAGATGACGGGGAATGCGGCCGTGCAAAGTGCCCCCATCGCCCAAAACCCGGCTGGTCCGAAACGCGCATAAAGCCATCCTGACAGCAGCATCAAAACGGCGGTAGCACCGCCGACTCCAACGAGACCATAGACCGCCTGCGCGGTTGCGGCCAAAGCTCGCGGCACCGTGTCGGTAATGATGCGCATGGATGCGAGGTGGAGGAGCGCAAAGGTGAATCCGTGCAAGGGCTGGACCAGGCCAAGCGCCGCAACGTCGGCCGTCTGCGCCATGACCGCCCAGCGCATCAGCCCGGAAGATGCCGCCACCGCCAATGCGGCAGTCGGTGTAACCACTCGCAACAGTCTTGGACCCAAGAATAGAAAGACGAGTACCTCGGCGGCGACCGACTCCGCCCACAGCACGCCGACGGTTGCGGGGCTGACGCCGGCCTGCGTCCAGCGGATCACGGCAAAGGAATCGTACATCGCATGACTGCCGAGAACGAGGGCGGCGACCAGGGTGACGCGCACGAACGCGCGTTGCCGGAGCAGCGTCAGCCAGGGACGATGCGGAATCTCTCCGTTAGAATTATCTCTCGCTGCCTTTGCGGGAAATGGAGGTACGAAGCTGGCCGCGATCGGCGTCGCCAGCAGTGCCGTCGCGCTCAGCCAGATGATCGCTGAGAGGCCATAGCCACCTGCCGCCTGCCCGGCCAGAAGCGTGCCCGCAACGAACGCAGCCGAGCTGAGTCGCAGTGCGGTTGCCGCACCCAACACGAAACCGAGCTCTTCGGGCCCGAGCCCGCGTCCTGCAAGAAAGGCCGGCAAGAACGGCGAGGCAAATCCGAACGCACTGAAGAGTGCGGCGTACCCCGCACCCACCCGTATTCAAATCCTGCCGTATTCTGCTGTGGTCGAGCATGGGCGAGTGAAAGGGCGTCGGCGAGCGGAACCAGAGGGGCGAGCGCCGCAGCCTGAAGCAGGCCGACGGCCATCACCGTCCAAAACTCATGGGCTGCCAGGTACAGGAGCGCGGCGCTTGCGGCCAGAATGGCGCAAACGGCAAGTTCTGCTCGAAAGGCCTGGAGACGATCCGCTAGACGGCCAGCGATGGGACCACATATGAGCGTCATAAATCGAAGGAGTACGCCGCGCCCAACGGTCATGGTTCTGTCACTTCATCGCGCGGGCTCGCCTTAGAGGCGCGCTGCCTGGTAGGGAAATTTCCCAGTTCCACAGTCGCAGAACAGACCGACGGGAAGCGCCAGAGGTGTCAATCTGCACAAGTCGGCTTGGTGGAACCCCGCCGCGCGGGTGCCCCGGGCGCGCCTCATTTCGATAACGCTTTCTTGTGTGTCCATTTGCAGGGCGCGATCGTGTCGTGCGGATAGATGCAGACGTATGGCCCGCGGCTTGCGTAGACACGGACCCGATCTCCTGCGCGGAGCGGGACGCATTCCCCGCCCAGCAAGAAGCGGGGACTCTCCATCACGCGCTGCAATTGCGAGAGCTCAAGTCCGATGGCCGATACGTCAACGAGAAGATCATAAGTTTGATCGTTCCCACCGATCAACTCGCGAAGATCGCGGCGGCGCTCTTGCAGCCGGTCGGCCCGCCGATCACCGAGCAAGCCATGATCGACGGCAATACGCTGCAGTAGCGCCCGGCCGAAATAACGCGCCAGCAGGGGCTTGCGGTGCCGCCAGCAATCGGCGTCCTCTTGAGAGCTACCCCCGCCCCCAAGCTGGCAGCGCTCCGTGCCTGGGGCATGGGGAGCGAGGCGGCCGATTCCCCTGCGATGGGCGGGTTGAGTCGGCCGCCCTGATCCTTCAGTCACCACCGGCCGCGGCAGGCAAGGAAAAGGGCGGCCCGGTGAGGAGCCGCCCGAGGCCGTGGCAAGCGGCAGAAGCCGCGCTATCTATTGCGCCATGTTGTACCGCGTGCGTCCTCGCCCACCTGTCGGGTTCATCCAGCCGTGCCTGCCCTCCGCGGCCGCCATGCCGCCGGCCGGACCCAATTGGATTCACGAGATCAAGCACGACGGCTTTCGCATCATAAAGATGAAGAACCCGAGCGCGCCGGCGGTGAAACGGGAAGCTGAGGAAGATTGGAGCAAGGAGAAATGGCGGTGACGGGAGAATACACAATGGTCTACTGGGCAAAAAGGAGCTGTGATCCAGACGCGGAGATTCCTTTTATGAAACTGGTGGGGCGATCTTCAGCTCAAGCTTGGAGCGCCTCACGAGCTGATGATGCTCGGAAGCCATCCGCTCACGCGCAAAGGCTATGAAGTCTTCATCGGAGTTCCTCAGCGCGAGCTGCTCGCCCTATTCGACGGATTTACCGAAATCCAAGAAAACGAACTCCCCGAGAAGCTTATCGCGCTGGTCATCCGAGAGGACGGATTCGATGAACGCTTTCCGGCAATTGCGGCAAAGCGGGCCGCTGCCGCGAAAACATGACGACCCCAGCAGGCAAGAACCGGATCATGATCTTCGGCCCGAAGTCTGACGGCACTTACGTCATCGAA
>VAZL01000067.1:0-1781 GCA_005883445.1 Alphaproteobacteria bacterium
CTTGACGCCGTACTCGTGCGTTAGCAACCCGCGAACCCAAACTGCCGCGGTCATCTGGTAGTCCCCCACACCCACGCGCTTGCCCTTCAGATCTTCCGGGATCTCGATGGGCGAGTCGGCGCGCACATAGAGGGCCGAGTGGCGAAAAACCCGGGACGGAAACACGGGAATCGCGATGAAGCGCGTATCGCCTTCCGAGCGCAAAATCGTATAAGATGAGAGCGACATTTCGGAAACGTCGAACTCGCCGTGGTTGAGCATACGCCAAAAGGTCTCGCCTGGGCGCAGAGGAAGAAACGTTAGATCGACGCCTTCGGGCCGCACCCTTCCGTCGATCAGCGGTTGGGTGCGATCATAACGGCCACAGGCCAGCGTCAATTGGAGCTTGTGCATTCGAAAAGAACCGACAGACTTCCTTCCGCGCCACGGCAGCGCGCAATTCCTGCTGCGCGCGTTGTTCCCGCCGCTTCGGATTCTGAACTTATGACTAATCGCGCGAGCGACGTTCTGTCTACCTCAATTTTGTTTCGCGCGGGCAACGTGGCATCTGTTTTGCAAGGCCAAAGTCGATGCTCGCCGCTGATCGCCCCTTTCGCCAAACATCGCGCCGGTGAGCGACCGACTGGGACAGCGTCGCGGCCCGCTGTCGTCGATTGGGCCGCAACCTGATGGATACGGGGATAATCATGCGAACAATGAGGACACTCGGACGTGCAGCGCTGGGTTTGGTCGTGGCCACGTTGATACCGGTCGCGCCCGTAGGCGCGGTGGACACGGTCACCATCGGCACCGTGGGCTCGCCTTCGGCCAATCTATGGCCGGTGTTCATCGGGCTCGATAAGGGCTTCTTCGCAGCCGAGAACGTCAAGCCGGATCTGATCTACGTCCCGGCGAGCGCGGCGGTCATCCAGCAGCTGGCGGCCGGCTCGCTCGACGTGACCATGTCCACCGGACTGGTGGATCCGATCCGCGCCGTCGATCAGGGCGCGGCGCTCGCGCTCGCACGCTTTGAGGTCCAAGCCCCGCCCTATGCGATGACGGCCAAGCCGAACATCAAGAGCCTCAAAGACCTCAAGGGCAAGGTGATCTCGGTCGGCGGCGCCAAGGACATCACCCGTACCTATGCCGAACGCATGCTGGCGCCGCATGGTCTCAAGCCCGGTGACTACGACTTCGTATACGCCGGCGCGACCACCGCGCGCGCGCAAGCGCTGCTGGGCGGCGCGGTCGATGCGGCGCTTTTGTTGCCCCCGTCCAATTTCCAGGTCCAGGCCGCCGGCTACAATGATCTCGGACTGACGGTCGAATATGCGCCGGAGTTGCCATTCTCAGGCACGGCAGTGAACAAGGCCTGGGCTGGCCGCAATCAGGACGTGCTGCGGCGGGTGCTGGCGGCGCAGGCCAAGAGCATCGAGTATTTTTACGACGACCACAATCGTGCCGACGTCGTTCGAATTCTCGTGGCGGTGAGCGGCCAGAAAGCGGAAGACGTCGAGAAGTCCTACGATTTCTTTCGCAAGAACAACTTCTTCGATCGCACCGGCAAAATCTCTCGGGCTAGGATGAACGCCTTGCTGGACGCCTTGGTCGGCTTGGGCGACCTGCCGGCCCGCGGCAACATCGAGCGCTTTTTGCTTCCCGGTGTCGCGCAGCTCTCGGATTGATCAGCCGCCTGCGCACAGCTGATGCGAGCGAGCAAGAACCGCAATGCGTGACGTCATCGCTGCGCCGGCGACCGGGCTCGATCTGCGGCAGCACTACGGGCACCACCAGTCGCCGGC
>VAZL01000067.1:2086-13334 GCA_005883445.1 Alphaproteobacteria bacterium
GTGTCAACGGTGGTGAGGGGCGGCGACTTTCTCTTCGTGCGCGGCCTCACCGCGGTCGATCCGCAGTCGGGGGAACGCGTGCGCGGTACGACGGCAAGCGAGACTCGGCAAATTCTTACCCACCTCAAGCAGCTGCTGGAGGCCGCCGGCTCGTCACTCGAAAGAGTCGTGAAAGTGAACGTGTGGCTGCATAGCATGCTGGAGGCGCCCAACATGAACGAGGTCTATGCCCGCTTCTTTTCCGACCCGCCGCCCGCCCGCACTGTCTGTGGCGCACGCCTTCCCGACGGCGTGAAAGTGATCATCGAATGCACGGCGTTGGCGTGATGCAATGACCGAGAAGCTGCCACGCTCAGTTGTTGAACCGAAGAATCCCCGACTCAACGTCTCGCGCGGCGCCAACCTACCCCATGTTCCCGGTATCCGCGTCGGCGACTACATATTCCTGTCGGGCATGGGTCCGATCGATCCACGGACCGGTGAGCGCAATCATGGCCCGATTGCCGAGCAAATCCGAACGACCCTTTCCAATATGCGACATATGTTGGAATCCGCCGACTCGTCGCTTGAGCGCGTCGTGCGCGTGCATGTGGTTCTGGCCGATATTTCCCATATGGCGGAAATGGATCGCGTGTACCGCGAATTCTTTCCGGTTGACCCGCCGGCGCGCACGGCCTGGTCGATGCAGCTTCGGTTCGGCAACGGTTGCGAAATCGAGTGCGTGGCGTTGGCAAACTGATCGGCAAGCGGCTTCTTGCCACACAAGGCGTATCTCAATTGCAATCAGTCCGCGATCGTGTTCTGGTTTGCCGCTGACCGCGACTCGAGGGAGTGAGATTGTCGCGAAGTCGTGCCAGTGTTGACAACCCTACAGCCCGAGGCTTCAAGGCAGCGTATGAAAACTGCCGCACAATCCGCGCTTGCGTTGTTGTTGCTGCTTCTTGTCTCGCCGATTCCCGCTTCAGCACAAGGCCCCTTGAAGGTTAGCGTGGTGCTCAATTTTGCGGCGGATGGCGGCGCGGCCGGATTCTACCACGCGCTGGAGCGCGGCTATTTCCGCGAGCTCGGCCTCGACGTGACCATCGAGCCGTCGAAAGGCTCGGCCGACGCCATCACACGCACCGCGAGCCAGGCGTCCGATATCGGGATCGGCGATATCTCGACGCTCGTCGAATTCGCCTCGCGCCGTCCCGAGATTGCGCCGAAGGCCGTTTTCATTCTTCACAACCGCTCGCCGCAGGCGGTGATCGCGCTCAAGAGCAGTGGTGTGGCAAAGCTCACCGATCTGCACGGCCGCATCCTCGGCCGGGGCCTGGCTGACGCGCCCTCGCGCATGTTTCCGGCGTTGGCGAATATTGCCGGGCTCGACACCAGCCGCATCGAAATTCGCCAGTTCAATCCGCAACTGCGCGACACCATGCTGCTCACGAAGCAAGTCGACGCGGTGACGGGATTCGATTCAACCGTGTTGTTCAACTTGAAAGCGAACGGCGTCGCCGTCGAAGACGCCACCGTCATCTATTACGCCGACAACGGCCTCGACGTATACGGCAACGCCTTCCTCGCCAACCCCGCCTTCTTGCAGGCGCGGCCGGACGCGGTCAAAGCCTTCGTGCGGGCTGCCGCGCGCGGCTGGCGCGATGCCATCTCCGACCCGGAGGCGGCGATGATATCGCTGGGCAGGCACAACACTCTTGCCAAGCTCGATATCGAGGCTGAACGATTGGCCTGGCTTGGTAGCCATCAGATCGTCACGCCGGCGACACGCAAGGACGGAATCGGTGCCTATGATCGCGAGCGTCTCGTCCAGAATATCGCTCAAGTCGGCAAGGCCTTCGGCTTGACGCGCATCCCGGAGCTGGCCGAGATTTACGACGACCGCTTTCTCCCGCCGCGCGAGGAGCGCATCCCGCTCAAATAAGTCTCGTCACCGCCATGTCCCTTCAATCTATTCCAGCCGGGACCACGCTGATCATCCGTGGCGGCCGGGCAATGCTGCCGCTCGCCGACTGGCACGAGCCGGATACGCTCGACATCGCGATTGCCGGAAACGAGATCGCCGGCATCGCGCCCCGCTTTGCCGCGGTCGCGGACGCCCCGATCGAAGAGCTCGATGCGCGCGGGCATCTCGTGTTGCCCGGCTTCATCAATGCGCATTACCACTCGCACGACGTGCTGGCCAAAGGCACGCTGGAGGAAGTGCCGCTCGAAACCTGGCGTCTCTACGCGCTGCCGCCGCAATATCCGCCCCGCTCGGTGGAAGAGGTACGCGCGCGCACTCTGCTCGGCGCGCTGGAATGCCTGCGCTCCGGCATGACCACGATCCAGGACATGCTGACCCTCTACCCGTTCGAAAGCCGGCATCTCGATGCGGTCATGCAGGCCTACAAAGAGATCGGCATCCGCGTGGTCTTCAGCCTGCAATACGCGGATCGCAAAGGCCTCGAAACCATTCCCTATTAGAAGGACATTTTTCCAAAGGACTTGCACCCGCTCCTATCGAGCGCGGCCGAGCCGGAGCGTCAGCTCGACCTGCTCGCGCACTTCGAGAGCACGTGCCTCACCGCGCCACCGCGCCCGCGCGTGCATTGGGCGCTGGGTCCCTCGGCGCCGGAGCGTTGCTCCAGCGCCCTCATGGCGCGCACGATGGAACTTGCCCGCCGCTACGATATCCCGGTCTATTCCCACATCTACGAGTCGCGCGGCATGGCGTTGCAGGCCCGCCTCACGCTCCGCGAGCATGGCGGTTCGCTCATCAAGCGGCTCGCCGCCGAAGGAGCCCTCGATCCGCTGCTCAATCTTGCACATAGCGTCTGGCTCGCGCGAGACGAGATCGATCTTCTGGCGGCGACCGGCACCGGCGTGGTGCTCAATCCGCAAGGCAATCTGAAGATGAAATGCGGAATCCCGCCGATTCGCGCCTTGCAGGATGCCGGCGTGCGCATCGGTCTCGGTTGCGACAATTGCAGCTGCTCGGACGCACAGAACATGTTCATGGCGATGAAGCTGTTCGCGCTCCTTGCCGCGGCGAGCGATCCTTTGCCTGGACCGCCGCAGGCCGCGGCCGCCTTGCGGGCAGCGACCGAGTCCGGAGCCGAAAGCGCGCGTCTCGGCCACGCCATCGGGCGGATTGCGCCGGGCTATAAGGCGGACCTGACGCTGATCGACATGAGCGACCCGACCTGGTCTCCGCTCAACAGCGCGGTGCGGCAGCTCGTTCATGTCGAGGCCGGGCGCGGCGTGCGCCATGTCATCGTTGATGGAGCTGTCGTCGTGCGCGACCGACGCCTCACGACGATCGATGAGGACGAAATTTATGATGCCGTCGAGGCGGTGATGCCCGGGTTCCGCCGGGACTTCGCCGCCATCTCCGAACGCGTCAAACGCTTGCAACCCTGGCTCGATGCGGCGCATCAACGCATGGTTTCGACCGAGCTCGAATTCGACCGGATCTACATTCCGTTTTGACGGGCTCGGCCGTTGAATGATCGGCGCTGGCGGTCCCTCCCCCTGCAAGCGCGAGAAGAAGCATCGCGCCGCGTTTGGTCGTGCTCTCGCATTCGACCATCCTGGGCGCCGCAGGGGCAGCTACGATGCGGCGCGATCGACGATGAGCGCAACCGGTCCGCCGCCGTCCGGTCCCTGGTGCTCGGCGCCGCCGGAAACATAGATTTCGGCGTGCCCGACAAGAGCCGCAAGCGCCCCACAGACGAAGGCGCGCGCGTGGCGCGTGGCGGCGATGTCGGAATCGTCCAGCATGGTATGGCGGTGACCGCGCAGCTGTCCGTCGTGGCTGGCCTCGGCCTTGCCGAGCAGAGCAACGAGCCGTCCGCGTTGCGCCGGCGGCAGCTGCCCGGCGCTATCGAGACCGAGGCGCTTGAGCGCGGCGCGCACCGGCTCCACGTCGATCGCGTCGCCCATGACGGCATGATCGATCGAGAGCGGCCCCGACCAGGACGGCGACATGCCCATCACCACGATCTCATGGTTGATGAGTTCGATGCCGGCCGAAGCGCTGGCGCGGCCGGACCACAGCGACCAGTTCGCCCCAATGTCAGTGTCGGAAAGCGCCGCCCGATCGATTTCGCCGAGCGCCACGGCGGCGCCGAGCGCGCTGGCGGCGCGCGACAGGCCCATGGACTTCAACGTGTCACGGGTGGCTACGGCGGCGGCGCGGCGGTCGGACTCGGCGACCCGCCTTGCGGTCAAGAGCGGACATTTCACCTGGACGAAATGCACGTCCGCCGCATCATCGATGCCTGCGTCGCGCATGGCCGCGCGCACGGCTGCGGCCACTTGATCGACCTGGGGCAGCCGGCCGAGATGCTCGAATGGCAGTGGTGGGGTGATGGCGCGACCAATCGCGAGCGACGGGCCCTTTGTCCCGTCGCCCCCAGCGCGCTCGAACACCAGCCAATGGGGAGCCATGGCGCCTTCAGTGCCTCCAGACATGACGAGGCAGACTCGCGCCGCCTCCTCGGTCGCAAGATGCCGCTCAAACAGCAAGCTCAACGCAAGCGTCGCGTGACCGCGAGACAAGTCGTTGACCAGGCCGTTGCCTTCGGTCTTGGCGAGCACCGCAATGACCCCTTTGGGATCGATGCGTTGCGAAGCAATGGCCGCCTCAATGCCGCTCACGTCGTCGGGCGCGGAGGCCGAGATGCGATGGACGATGGCGCGGCGGGTCATGGGCGACTGATCGGCACGAGGCCGCTCTGGTGCGATGGGAGCCGCCTTGGCGCGATGCGGCGACCTGGCCTACATGTTGAGCTTGAGCGTGCGGGCATCCTTTGACGGCAGGAACGCGCGGTCGAACACATCCGCGACCGTCGGCGTGCCGGCAAGCCCGTAGGTCTCGGCCAGGAGCTTGATGGCCTTCGTCATGCGATCCGGTTTGATGTCGCCGATGCCGATCTCGTCGGTTTCCGGCGTCACGATATGAGTCTTGAACGTATAGAGGAGTCGCTGTTTCTCCAGCTCGCCGTTCATGAGCGGCTCGGTCTTCATCATAAGCGCAATCGCGGCGTCGGGCGCGGCGGCGTTCTCGATGATCGCCCGATTAAGCGCGCGGACAAGGCCGGCCACCGCCTTGGGCTTTTCCTTCAACAGCTTCTGCGAAACCATGATGCCGTTCGAGTAGAGGTCGACCCCGTAATCGGAGAAGAACAGCCAGCGGATATCTTTGTCGGGATCGACCTTCATCCCGATCAGGTTGATGTAGCTCGTGACCGTGAACACCGCGGAGAAGTCGACCTGTCCGTTGAGCAACATCTGCTCCTGCAGGTTCGGCTGCATGTTAACGACGGTCACCTTAGCCGGATCGATGCCGTTTATCTTGGCAAGCGGAGCAAACAACTGACCGGCCGAGCCGCCGGCAGGGGTGCCCATGGTGTGCCCAACCACATCCTTGAGCGTCTTGATCGGGCTCGACGTCTTGGTGATCAGCGCGAAGGGAGGCCTGTTGTAGACCATATAGACCATGACGGGTTGCTCGCGCGGCTTCGTCCCCGCGAGCTGAATGATGGCGTTCATGTCGCCGAAGCCGGCGTCATAGGTGCCCGAAGCGATGCGGGTCACGGTCGCAGCCGAGCCCGTCCCCTGGTCGACATCGACGTCGAGACCTTCGGCTTTGAAATAGCCCTTCTCCTGGGCCCAGAATACGTAGGCGTGGATGCCCTGGTATTTCCAATCCAACGTGAAGCGGATCTTGGTGGGCTCCTGCGCAGCGGCGCCGGCGAGGGACAGCACGAGCCCGATGGCCAATGCGCCGAGACGACGTAGCAAGGGCATATGACGCTCCTGTGGTTGCGGCGGAACGGTCAGCCCATCGCAAATTCGTCTTTGCGATGGGCCCATCCCGTCACCCGGACCTCGATGAATGAGAAGACGACGTAGAGTGCGACGCCGAGAACCGCGAGGATGAGGAGCCCGGCGAACACCAGCGGCACGTCGAAGCTCGAGCTCGCGATCATCATCAGGTTGCCGATGCCGCGATTGGACGCGACCGTTTCGGCAATGACGGTGCCGACGAAGGCCTGCGTCACCGCCACCTTCAGGGAGGCGAAGAAATACGGCATGGTGCGCGGCAACCCCACATTTGACAGAATGTCGAACTTGCTCGCCTTCAATGCCCGCATGACGTCCTCGAGCTCGGGCTCGGTGGTGGCGAGGCCGGTCGCGACGTTCACCACGATGGGGAAGACGCAAAGGATCATCGCGGTCAACACGGCTGGAATGGTGCCGGCGCCGAACCAGAGAACGAAGATCGGAACGACCGCGACCTTCGGAATGCTCGAGAAGCCGACGAGCAACGGATATGCCACGTCGTAGGCAAGCTTCGATGAGCCGACCAGGGCGCCGAGAAACACGCCGGCGAGGATGCCGAGGGCGAAGCCGACCAGCGTGGTATAGAGGGTCTGCAGCGCGTGCGGCCAAATCGCCGGCATGCGCTGTGCCAGCGTAACAACGATCTGGCTCGGCCGCGGCAGGACAATGTCCTTGATCCCGAACGCGACGCAGAGCAGCTCCCACGCCACGAAGAAGCCGATGATGAGCGCGGCCGAAGCGAAGCGCCGGCGCAGCTGCGGGTTCATTGCACCGTCTCCTTCGCGGGGCGCATGATCAACTCGCGCAAGCGCTGGGTGAGCGTCACGAATTCGGGGTCGTAGGACAGCGCGATCGTGCGCGGCCGCGCAAATCCGACCACGCTCTCTTGGATGATGCGCCCGGGCCGCGCTTGCATCACACAGATGCGGTTCGCGAGATATGCGGCCTCCTTGAGATCGTGGGTGACGAGCAGGACGGTCGGCCGCCGCGTCATCCACAGTTCTTGCATGATCCCCCACAGCTCCTCGCGGGTGAACTGGTCGAGCGCGCCGAACGGCTCATCGAGCATGAGCAGTTGCGGCTCGTGCACCAGCGCACGGCAGAGCGACGCGCGCTGCATCATCCCGCCCGAAAGCTGCCAGGGATATTTGTCCGCGAAGCCGGCAAGTCCCACCTGTGCGAGCAGGGCATCGACGCGGTCGCGGAACTCGCTCCTGCGCTTGGCCCGGTACTCCTGCCGGAACGGCGCGACGATCTTCAAGGGCAGCATCACGTTGTCGCGCAGCGTGAGCCATGGCAGCAGCGTCGGGTTCTGAAATGCCATCCCGACCCGAACGGGCTCGGCTGTGACTTCACGCCCGGCGACGAAGACAACGCCGCTCGACGCGTTAATGAGACCCGTCACCAGCTTGAGGATGGTCGACTTCCCGCATCCCGAAGGACCAACCAGCGCGATGAAGTCCCCCTTTTCGATGCGCAGATCCGTCGACTCGAGCGCCCGCACCTCTTTGTCGCCGCGACCATAGGTATGCGTCACCTTCTGCAACTCGACGAAGGCATCGGCATGCGCGCGAGGGCTGGAAGCAGGAGCAAGCATCGCGCCGCCTCACAACATCGCCCAACCGCCATCGACTGGCAGGTCGACGCCGGTGATCTGGCGCGAAACATCGCTGGCGAGAAACAAGCAAGCATTGGCGACGTCGTCATCGCTGGTGATGCGTTGAAGCGCGTAATCCGCGGCGTGGCGCTTGGCCGCCTCGTCGACGGTGATCCCGAGACGCGCCGCCATATCGGCGCAAACCTTGTCCCGAAATCGCGGGCCGTCGACCATGCCCGGCGCAACGTAATTCACGTTGATGTTGTAGGCGCCGAGCTCGAGCGCGAAGCTCTTGGTGATGCCGCGCAATCCCCATTTGGAGGCGGAATAGGCCATGCGCCCCGCACGCCCGCGCAGGCCGAAGGTGCCGCCCACATTGACGATCTTGCCGTAGCGTTGCGAGATCATGGTCGGCAGCACGCCGCGCATGGCGTGGAAACAGCCGTTCATGTTGAGGGTGACGATGTCTTCGAATTCCTGCGGCGTGGTTTCGACGCCGGTCTTGCCGATCGGTCCCGAACCGCCGGCGACGTTGACCAGGATGTCGATGCGGCCATAGGCGCGCTTGGTCGCCTCAGCGGCGTGCTCGCATTGCAACGGGTTGGTAACGTCGCAGGGCACGATGATCGCTTCCCGTCCGGCCGTCCTCGCTTGCGTTGCCACCGTTTCGATCGCGGCCGTGTCGCGGCCGACCAAGGCCAAGCGCACGCCCTCCGCCGCAAAGGCCATGGTGATGGCCGCGCCCATCCCCTTGGCAGGGCCGGTAATCACCGCAACGCGCCCTGTGAGCATCAGGTCCATGCTCGCGTCGTTCCTCGGACCGTTCCTCCCATCGCTGTCTAGGCCGATTCTGCGGTCCACCGCGAGCGCCGATCGTGATTTGCTTGCACTCAGAACAACTTTTTCGGCAAGTCTTCGGCCGGCGGCAGGAAGGCCGGCGTGAAGATCTCACCCACCGATGGCGTGCGCGGCAGGGCGTTGGCATCGACGAGGATATCGATCGACTTCTTGAGGCGTGCGCTATCCACATTGCCCAGCCCGATCTTGGCGATCTCGGGATGGTTCATTTCATCCTTGAGGGTGGCTTCGAACCGCTCGCGCTCCACGCCAACCTTGATCAACGGCTCGCGCTTGGCCACCGCGGCGACCGACGCGTCCAGATCCTTGAGCGAGTCGAGAATTCCCCGGTTGATGGCCCGCACCAGGCCGCGCACGGCCTCCGGCTTCTCCTTCATGAGCTTCTGCGAGACGATAATGGCATTGGAATAGAGATCCATGCCGTAGTCGCCGTAATTGATGTAGCGCAGCTGCTTGTCCTCGACGCCCATCAGCTTGGCCGAGAAGCGGATGGTGTTGAGGTAGCCGAACACCCCGTCCACCTGTCCCTGCATCAGCATCTGCTCGCGCAAGTTCGGCTGCATATTGGTGATATTGACCTTGCTGCAGTCGATCCTCGCAAGCTTGCAGAAGGCAGGGAACAGCTTGAGCGCGCCGTCGTTGGCGGCACCGCCGAGCGTCTTGCCCTCGAAATCCTTCGGCGACTTGATCGCGCTCTCAGCCTTCACCGCCACGGTAAACGGCGGCTGGTTGAATATGACATAGACCGCGATCGGCGCATCCTCCGGCTTCTTGGCCGCGAGCTCGATCAGCGCATTGATGTCGCCGAAGCCAGCGTCGTAAGTGCCATTCGCGACCAACGGCACGGCGGCACCCGAGCCGTTGCCTTGGTCGAGCGTGACCTCCAGACCCTCGGCCTTGTAGTAACCGCGGTCTTCCGCCAGAAAAAACATCCCCTGCGGGCCCTGATACTTCCAGTTCAGCACCAGCTTGAGTTTGGTCTGTGCGCTCGCCGGGGTCGCGAGAGCGAGCGGAACGGCGAACACGAGCACGCCGAGCAGCGCGGGACATATGCATGTTGGACGGAAATTCATTGGCGCACTCCTGTCATGGCCCTGCTGGTTCGAGCGGAAGGGGCGCCGGACCCCGGTTTTCCGATCGCCGAAAGAAGAGCGTCGCTTTTTGCCACGACGCCATGAAGCTGGCGCACGAGGAAGATCACTGCGTCGCGAACGAAATCGGGGGAGACGGTCGCGCAAGCATCCTCCACCAGGACGCAGTCGTAGCCGAGGAAGTTTGCGTCCTGCAGCGTGGAAAAAACGCAGCGATCGATATTGATGCCGGCGAAGAGCAGCGTAGTGATTCCCTGCTGACGCAGTACCGAGTCGAGTTCGTTGTCCCAGAAGCCCGAGATTCGATGTTTGTGTACAACGATGTCGGAGGCATCGACCGTCAAATCGTCGACAATGGCGGCGCCCCAATCATCGCGGACCAGGATGCGGCCGCGGCCGGAGGGCGAGCGGTCACCGTAAGTCGGTGTGCCGCCGGCACGCCCCTTGGCAAGGGTCAGACGTGGCAGATTGGCGCGGTCCGCTCTTACGCCCCAATTGAGCCAAAGCACAGGAATGCCGGCGGCGCGGGACGCCGACGTCAACCGCTCGATCATCGGCAGCACGGCCGCGATCGGACTTGCATCTATGCCCTTGGCGGCAAACCACCCGTCCGGATGGCAAAAATCATTTTGCATGTCGACCACGAGCAACGCCGTCGTCGCGACATCGATGTCCACGGCTTGCGGCATCGCTGCAAGCGAAACAACCCGCTGCTTCTTTCTTGGGCGTACGAAGCTCAATCTTTGGTCAGCGCGGATTTGATTCATGGATCGACCGTGGCCGCCCGGGGCGCCGGCGCGCATCGCGCTCGCCCGACCCTGCAAGCCCCATGCCTGCCGGCAACGTGGGGCAGACCAGTGCTCGCATCTGGCGCTGATTTCTTCCTAGAGTGGTGCTGCAATCGGCTTCGGGGCGACGCCGTCGTTCCTTCGCGGGCAGTTCGGCTCTTATTCCTGCCGAGATCTCATCTTCCTGCCGAGATCCCATCCGGCTGCCAACGACGGTGGACAGACGTCAGTCATTCGAAGAGCGCCGGACCCTCACCGGTCCAAGCAAGGGCTCTCGATGGGTTCGGCCCGTCGCCGTTCACCCCTCGCCCGTTTCTTTGCGGCCGGCCGCGGCTGCGCCCACCCCCCGCGTCACGGCCACCAGCGTCTGATCGCTGTTTTTGGGTTGCGGCGGGGGCATGCGCTGGATTCGACGAACCGACCGTCCCCATCCCCTGGTTTCGCCGACGATCTGTCGGTCTTTCATGACGAAACGGCCGCGTACCAGGGTGTGCATCGGTACGCCCGTGACTTTCATGCCTTCGAACGGCGTAATCTTGCTGCGGGACTGGAACTGAGCCGCCGCGATCGTATCCTCGCGGTTGAGGTCAACGAGCGTAATATCGGCGTCCGAGCCCGGCAGCAGAGCTCCTTTGGCGGGATAGAGGCCGAACGCCTTGGCCGGCTTGGTCGACGTCAGACGCACGTAGTCGGATAGCGACAGCCGCCCTGCCCGAACCTGCGTCAGCATGAGCGGCATCTGCGTCTCGACCCCGGGAAAACCGCAATCTACGGTCCAGATGTCGTTGCGCAATTTCTCAGCCGGAATGTGCGGGGCATGATCGGTCGCGATCATGTCGATCGTGCCGTCACGCAGGCCCTCCCAGAGACCGACTTGATGCCGCTTTTCCCGAACCGGCGGGTTGACGCGGATGATCGAGCGATGATCGGTATAGGCGTGCTCGTCGAATAGGAGATAGTGCGGGCAGGTCTCGCCGGTGATATCGACCCCGCGGGCCTTGGCTTCGTGTAGTGGACGCAGCTCATCTGCGGAAGAAATATGCAAGATGTGGATGCGGGCACCCGTCCACTCGGCAAGGACTGCAGCG
>VAZL01000067.1:13371-16946 GCA_005883445.1 Alphaproteobacteria bacterium
AACCTCTTCTCCCTGCGAGCAATGATGGAGGCCGTTTCGGCATGAAGGGCAATTCGCAGGCCGCGCTCGGCGATGATCTCGAAGCCTTCGAGCATGGCGCCTGTGGAAGGTGACGGCAGATTGCCGAAGGTATTGCCCATGAAACATTTGAATCCAGCGACTCCGCCGTCGATCAGAGCCTCCAACTGGTCGATGTTGTCCTCCGCGAGCAGGCCATACAGACCGTAATCGACGTGCGCTTTTTTTGCCGCCTCCTGTTTGAGGGCAAGCGCCTCGGGTGTTGCAGTGGGCGGATCGACGTTCGGCATCTCGAACACGGTGGTAACGCCGCCCATTGCGGCTGCGGCTGTGCCGGTTTGCCAATCCTCCTTGTGGGTGTAACCGGGTTCGCGGAAGTGGACATGCACGTCAATCGCTCCGGGCAGCAGATGTAGGCCGGTGGCGTCGAACGTTTCCCGCGCAGTCGGCATCGCACGCTTTTCGCCGACGGCCAGTATCTGGCCATCTTTGATTGCAACCCCCGCTTCAAATGAAGCGGTATCAGTCACGACCCTCGCACCCAAGATCACGAGATCGGCAATGGGCGTGGTAGGATTTGTCATTTCGCTCGATCCATTTGTTGCGATCCTCCCGCTTCCACGGTCCCCGTCATAGTCCGCCTATTCGTGACTCTGGGCGGCACCGCCGCTGTGGTCGAAAGCGCCGGCAGCAGGGCCGAGCAATGGTCGTCGTGATCCCGCGGTGCTCAGCGCGCACGGCCGATGAACCGATGCATTCCAATGTCCGGCTCCCACGCCCGCCGATGCGCATCCAGCATATGAGGAAGCGCTGCCTTGCGGGACTTCACCACCGCGTCATAGTCAGCGATGAAGTGCCGCATGAGGCCGACGACCTCGCGACGCAAGGCATCTTCGTCGATGCTTTTGACCACACGATCCTTGACCACCATCCGCCCGTCAACCATCACGCTCTCCACGCCGCGCCCGGCTTCGGTATAAACGAGTTGCCGAGCCGCGCTGTTGTAGGGAAGGTAGGCGACGTCGTTGAGATCGATGAGGATCAGGTCCGCCTTGTAGCCCGGCCGGATGGCGCCGAGGCGACCGGCGAGACCGGCCGTTCGCGCGTTGCCGATCGTGGCATGGCGCAGGACCTCGTGCGCGAGGCCAGGACCCGGCTCCGGCTCGCTGACCGCGGCGGTGAGGCAAAACATCTTCATCGCCTGGAACACGCTCTGCACGTCGCTACCGCTGCAGTTGTCGCAGCCCAACCCTAGACGCACGCCCGCTTGTCGCATGTCGAAGACCGGGGCGATGCCGCTCTTGAGCTTGAAGTTGCTGAGCTGGTTGAGCACGATGCCCGCATCGGCGGCTGCCATGCGATCGATCTCCTGGCGGGAGATCCAGACGCTGTGCACAATGTTCAGCCTGGGTCCGAGCAAACCTACGTCGTCCATGTAGCTGATCAGCGAGCCCTGATGGTCCGCGAATAGTTCACGCGCGATGAGGGCCTGACCGCGGGTCTCGTAGACGTGGGTGTACACCGCAAGATCATATTTGTCGGCAAGTTCGCCGCATCCTTGCAGCATTTTCGGCGTGCAGCGCTGCGGCGCGAACGGCGCAATGGCCCAGTGCAAAGTCCCGCCGGCCGGATGACGCTTGAATTGATGCTCGAGGTAATCGAGCTGGTCGCGAATCGAGCGCGGCTTGTTGCCCAACATCTCCTGGACCGCGGGCGGAAGGCTGTCCTTGTGGCGGACCATCGCGATTGGGGGAACATCCCAGACCATCGGGGAGAACACGACGCGAATCCCGGCCTCGCGATACGCCGCGATGACGATGTCGGTCTGTTCGTCGGTGAGCGGAGAAAGCCCGAGCATGTCTTGCACGGTGGTGATACCGCACCGGAGGCTCTCCAGCGCGCCCACCAGAGTGCGTGCGCGCACTTCGTCCTTGCTGCGGTCGGCTCCCATCGGCAAGGTGTAGAGCAGCCACATTTCCAGCGGCAGCTCCTCGAACAGGCCGCGGCACAGCACATCATGCGAATGATAGTGCGCATTGATGAGCCCGGGCACGACCAACCGTCCGGATGCATCGATGACTTCGTGCGCGCCTTCGGGGGCAAGATTGGCGCCGACCGAATGTATCTTGTCGTCTTCGATCAGGATGTCGGCGAGCGCCGGCTTATGGACGTCGCCCTCGTGGTCGTAGACTTGGCCGCCTCGGATCAGCGTTCTCTTCGACGTCATTTATCTTCGATCCTCCGATCCTCTGCACCGGTCAAAGCAACCTACGCACGCGGGCTCAGTCGCGATAGCTGCATCTCGCCACGGACGCCTACGATCCGTCTGATCAGTCATTTTACACCGTCTCCCGAGTTACACCGTCTCCCGAGCCGGTACGGCATCAGCGCCAGCGCCGCCGCGCTCGCTGCCGATCTGTGGCACTATCACACTGAGCTGCTCCATTGCTTAGCGATACTCGGGCTGCGCACAACTTCTGAATGTTGCCATCCGTCTGAAAATAGTCTCACAATACCGTGCGGCGTTTTAGTTGACAGTGACCAATGGCAAAATACGGAATCGGAGCCTCGGCCCCGCGCAAGGAGGACGATCGATTTCTGCGTGGCCGGGGACAGTATGTCGGCGATATCCGCATGGCCGGCACTCGCGACGTCGCTTTTGTGCGCAGCCCCATTGCCCATGCACGACTTAAGCGAATCAACATCCCCGAGCAATTCCGGAATGTCGTTTTCACCGCCGAACATCTGACCGGCGTCAAGCCCATCATCTCGGCCCCGCCGCTGAAAGGTTTCAAATATTCCGTCGAGCCGATCCTGGCGGCTGACAAGGTTCGCTACGTCGGCGAAATGGTCGCCATGTGCCTGGCGTCGACCCGCGCGCAAGCAGAGGACATTGCCAGCGCCGTCACGCTCGAATTGGAAGAACTGCCGGCCGTCACCGACATGCTGGAGGCTTGCCAGCCCGGCTCGCCGCTGGTGCACGAGGAGTGGGGCGACAACATCTTCGTCGAGTTCAGCGAAAACGGCCCCGTCGACGAGGTCGCCAAGACCGCGGCGATCAAAGTCACGCGGAACATCCGCACCGCCCGTCATTGCATGTTCCCGATGGAAGGGCGCGGCATCATCGCCTTTCGCGACCCGCGGCTTCGCTATCTCACCCTCATCACCTCGACCCAGTTTCCGCACTCGGTTCAGACTGGCCTGTGCGAGTGCCTCGGGCTGGAGGACGGCGAGGTCCGGGTCATTTCACCCGACGTGGGGGGCGGCTTCGGATATAAAGGGTTGTTGTGCCGTGAAGAAGTCGCACTCGGCTGGCTCGCGCTGCAAGTCGATCATCCCGTGCGCTGGCTCGAAGATTGCCGTGAGCATCTCAGCGCGAACGCGAATTGCCGAGAGCATCACTATCACATCAGCGGTTATGCATCTCGCGACGGCAAGCTGCTGGCGATCGACTGCATCGGACACGTGGATGCGGGCGCGTATTCCTCCTATCCGATTTCTTCGGCACCCGAGGCGGCTCAGATCGCCAACCTGCTGCCAGGACCGTATGTCTTCCC
>VAZL01000453.1 GCA_005883445.1 Alphaproteobacteria bacterium
GGGGCGGCCTCCCCTGCCGAAATCCCACCCGTACATGACGGTACAATGACGGTTGGATGACAAGCTTACACGGGAGACGCCTTACCCACATCCGATCTATCGTCGCGTTGCTTGCGGCCCAATGCACGCGACGCGCTTTCACGGGACACGAGTCATGAATTGCCTAGCTCGGCATCAAGCGCGGAAGCGCTCGATCAGTTCCGGCTCTGGGTCCGCGCCCAATCCCGGGGCGTCGGGCACCTCGACGCCCCCATCCACGACCGGCACGCTCGCGCCATAGGGCATCAGCGCCAGCTCGCAAAAGAAGCGCTCGAGGGCGCTTTCGCGCTGCTTTGCGGCCAGCACGTGCAGCGTCGCCAAGTAACCGGGGCCGAAATAGGGTGCGTGCGGCACGCAGGTGACGCCGTCCGCTTCCGCCTCGTTGCAGATGCGCCATACAGCGCTGAGCCCACCGATCTTCACCGCGCTCGGCTGCACGTAATCGACGGCGCCGGCCGCGATCATCTTGCGGAAGTCGAGCGCCCCGGTGGCGTTCTCGCCGGCCGCGATCGGCACGCCAGTCGCACGCCGCAGCGCCGCGAGCGAGGAAAAATCCTCGGGCGGCCAGATCGGCTCCTCGACCCACAAGGGCTTCGATGGCGCCATCGCCATCACCGCCGCGGTTGCCGCATCCGGCAACCAAGCACAATTGGTATCCACCATGATCGGCACGTCGGGGCCTGCGACCTCGCGCGTCGCCGCCACCGTCTCCGCGGTGCGTTCGTGCAGCTTGATCTGGCGGTAGCCGCGCTCGAGCGCGCGCGCCACGTTGCGCCGCACGTGCTCGACCGAGCCGCCGTAGCTCAACAGCGATGCATAGGCTTCGACGCGCCGACGACGACGGCCGCCGAGGAGCGCATGCACGGCCACGCCTTCGAGCTTGCCGCGCAGATCCCACAACGCGATGTCGAGCGCGCTGATGGCATGGATTGTGGGCCCGGCGCGCCCGAGATTGTGCAGCGTGCGCTCGAGCCGCGACGTCAGGCCAGCATCGGTTGCGTCTTGGCCGAGCGCGAGCGGCGAGACCCAATGCTCGAGCGCCGCGACGGTCGCCTGCCAACCGCCGCCGTAGGCTTCGCCCCAGCCGACGACGTCGCGGTTGGTCGTGACGCGCACCAGCAACGTATCGATCGTGGTGCGCGGCCGCCCCGCAAACAGCGGCGGCGGCGCCCAATGGTCCATGGGGATGCGAAGCGCAATCGCCTCGATCCTTTCGATGGTGATCGCAGGCATGTTGCGTCTACTCGCGCTGCATAGGCAGACGTTGCGTGTCGGCAAAAGGCCGCAAGAGGATGCTTGGAGCGGATTGCGCCATCACGTCGTCAACTCGTGATGGCGTGACCTCCCGTCCTGCCGCTCAGCGCACCGCAAAGGGCGAATTGTACGGCCTCCCGAAGGGTACGCCTGCCGTCACGGTCTGCACTGGTTTGAGATAGGCGCGACCCGCGCGCGTATTGTTGCGTGTGTCGACGAAGGACACGTCGCCCTCGACCAATTCCATGATCGCCACGTCGCCGGGCGCCCCGACCTGGAGCGATCCAAGCTTCGCCGCGCGGTTGATCACTTTGGCGGGATTGCTGGTCGCCATGGCGACGACCTGCTCGAGCGTGAAGCCGAGCCCGATGAACTTGCTCATGACCCAGGGCAAGTACGGCATGCCGGGCGTGTTGCCGGAGAACACGTGGATATCGGAGGAGATGATGTCGGGCGGGCAGCCCTGGGCGATCGCCGGCTCGGCGACGGTGTAGTCGAAGCTGCCGCCGCCGTGGCCAACGTCGAAAATTACGCCACGCTGCTTGGCCGCGAGCGCCGCCGGCAGAAGCTTCCCGTCCTGCACGATATTGGTGAACGCGCCGCCGATATTGGGCGCGCCGGAGTAGGCATGGGTGAGGATATCGCCCGGCCGCAGCGTGTCGAGGATTTGCGACATCAGTTCGGGCGTTTCCACGCCGCCGATGTGGCACATGACCTTGGCGCCGGTGCCTGCCCTCTCGCAGGCGGCGATCGCCCGCTTCAAGGGTTCAAGACCATTCTTGGCGATGACGTTCTCGGACATGCGCACTTTCACGCCGAGCACGATGTCGGCGTTCTCGCCCACCGCCTTGGCTGCCGTGTCGACCTGCGCGAAGTCGATATTGTAAAGCTCCGGAACCGGAAACGGCGCGAGGCCCATATTCGCGATGTGCACGAAAGCATAGAGACGCGTGCGCGTTTGCGCGACGACGTAGCGGCGGAACGCCGCGAAATTGTTGGCGCCTGCGTCGCCCGCCGAAACGCAGGTCGTGGTGCATTGATGGGGGACGAGCTCGTCCGCCGGGATACCAATCGCCGACCCGTAGGGGAAGACGTGGCAATGCAGGTCGATCAGACCCGGCGTCACTAGCTTGCCGGTGGCATCGAGTACGCGCAGGGCCCGGCTCGCCGGGATGTCGGCTTCGACCGCTTCGATCACGCCGTAACGGATGCCGATGTCGCGCTTGCCGCGCAGCGATTGACTCGGATCGAGTGCGTCTCCGCCTTTGATCAGAAGGTCGAACTTGTCGTCCGGTGCCATGGCGGCGCGCGCCGAGCCGCCTAGGGCGAGCGCGAATGAGCCGGCGGTGACGAGAAAATTGCGGCGCGACGCGTTGGGCATGGCTTTCCTCATGTTGCGATGTTGACGCGCGTAAACGCGCTTATGCTGGCGACCCCATATTCCGGAGCTCGTGGGTATGGATCCCCGCTTTCGCCGGGGATGACCGGAGTCATGCTGCTTATTCAGCTAAAGTCGCGTCACAAGCGGCCCCACGCTCACCCTCCCGGTGCGCCCTGCGTATTGACGTAGAGCGAATAGAGCGAGTGGCTCGCGGCGATGAACAGCCGGTTGCGCTTGACACCGCCGAAGCAGAGATTGGCGCAGCGCTCGGGCAACGCGATGAAGCCGATGGGTTTGCCGGTCGAGTTGAAAATCTTCACCCCGTCCAGTTGCGCGCTGCCCATGCCCCAGCCGCACCACAGATTGCCGTCGACGTCGCAGCGCAAGCCGTCGGGCGTGCCGTCCGCCTCGGCGGTGAGGAAGGCGCGGCCGTTGGCGAGCTTGTCGTCGTTGACGTCAAAGACGCGGATCACGCGCGGCGTCACGCCGGCCTCGACGATGTAGA
>VAZL01000454.1 GCA_005883445.1 Alphaproteobacteria bacterium
TCTCTTTCGCATGCATCGTCTGGCTCTGTCCGAGCGGCGTCCTCGGGACGATGCGGTGTCCGCGTCCTAGGGAACCGATATGTCCTGGCAGCTCGCCTCGCTGCTGCTTCTCGGCGGCTCAACCGTGCTCCTGTTCATCGGCCTGCCGGTCGCCTTCGCGTTCATGGCGATCAACATCGTCGGCGCGATCCTGTTTCTCGGCGGCGATGCGGGCTTAAGCCAAATGCTCAGGAACAGCGCCGCGGCGGTGATCAATTTCTCGCTGACGCCAATTCCGCTGTTCGTGCTGATGGGCGAGGTCCTGTTCCATACCGGGCTCGCCCTGAAGGTGATCGACGGCATCGAGCGCCTGGTTCGTCAGGTCCCGGGACGGCTCGCGGTCGTCGCGGTGGTCGCAGGCACGGTGTTCTCGGCCATCTCGGGCTCGACCATCGCGACCACCGCCATGCTGGGGTCGTTGATGCTGCCGGTCATGCTGTCGCGCGGGTACAACCCGGTGCTGGCGACGGGACCGATCATGGCGATCGGCGCGGTCGACATGCTGATCCCGCCGTCCGCCCTCACCGTGCTGCTCGGCAGCCTGTCCGGGATTTCGATTTCGAAGCTGCTGATCGGCGGCGTTGTTCCAGGCCTGATGCTCAGCGTGGCATTCGTCGGCTACATCATCGCCCGCGCGACGGCGAATCCGGCACTGGCGCCGGCGACCGTGGTCGAGGAGAGATCGGGCTGGGCGAAATACGAGCTGCTCGTTTGCTACGTGCTGCCGCTGGTCTCGATCTTCGTGGTGGTCATCGGCGCGATGTCGGGCGGCATTGCGACGCCGACGGAGTCCGCCGCGCTGGGGGCGCTCGCCACCATGGCGCTTGCCGCGGCCTATCGCGCGTTGAGTTTCGACGCGCTGCTTAAAGCATTGCGTGGCACCGTCGGAATTTCGGCAATGATCCTCTTCATCATCCTCGGCGCTACGACCTTCTCGCAAATTTTGAGCTTTTCGGGATCGACCGAAGGCATCGTCTCAAACATCCTCGGTGCCGGGCTGACGCCGTTTGCGATTCTCGCCGGAATGATGCTGCTGTTGATTTTTCTCGGCATTTTTGTCGACCAGGTCAGCATGATGCTCATCACCTTGCCGGTGTTCATGCCGATCGTGCAGCGCCTCGATATCGACCTCATATGGTTTGGCGTTCTCTAGCTGATCTGCATGCAGCTCGGCCTGCTCCTGCCGCCGCACGGGCTTCTGCTGATGACGATGAAGGGCGTCGCGCCGAAGGAAGTCACGATGGCGCACATTTTTCGCGCGGTGGTGCCCTACGTCGCGATGAGCTTGGTGCTGCTCGTCGTCATCATCCTGGTTCCGGCGATCGCGACTTGGCTGCCGAATGTGCTGGGCTGAAATCGGCGTTCGCAGGGCAAGCGGCGCTACGGCAGCACTGCCGTCGCCTCGATCTCGAGGCGCGCCTCGGGCTCGACCAGGCGATTGACCTCGACCACCGCCATGGCCGGGAAATGCCGGCCCATGACCTCGCGATAGGCGGCGCCGAGGGCGGGGAGGTCTGCGAGATATTCGTCCATGTCGCGCACGTACCAGGTGAGGCGGACGATGTGGCGCGGCGAGGCGCCCGCTTGCGCCAGCACCGCGGCGATGTTCTCGAGCGCCTGCTTCATCTGCGCCACGAACCCCTGGGCGAAGCGGCCGTCCTTGTCCTGGCCGATCATGCCGCCGACGAACACCATTTCGCCGCGCGCGCGAATGCCGTTGGCGAAACCTTTCGGCTGCGGCCAGCCGGGAGGCTGCAGCACGCTGTTGGGGGCGGGGCTTTTGGACACTGTTGGTCTCCTATGGCTCGTCATTGCCGGGCATAGCGCGTCGCAAGACGCGCGTGAACGCGCTTGCGACCCGGCAATCCATCCCCTTCGCTAAACGTTTTTGCGAAGGAGATGGACCCGCGGGTCAAGCCCGCGGGTGACGGGAAGACCTGCTGCGATGGAGGCAGACGGCTCATAATAGGTGTCTATGACGCCAGCTTGTGCGAGGCGGCGTCGGCCGCCATGCGGCGAAGCTCGAAGCGCTGCAGCTTGCCGGTTTGCGTGCGCGGCAATTGGGTGACGTACGCGATGGTGCGCGGATATTTGTAGGGCGCGATGGTCGCCTTGACGTGCTCCTGCAGCATCTTGGTCGCGGCCGCGTCGCCGCTGTAACCTGGGCGCAGCACGACGTAGGCCTTGACGATCTGCCCGCGCTCCTCATCGGGTGCCGCCACCACGCCGCATTCGGCCACCGCCGGATGCTCGAGCAGCGCCGCCTCCACTTCCGGGCCGGCGATGTTGTAGCCGGACGACACAATCATGTCGTCGGAGCGCGCCTGGTACCAGAAGTAGCCGTCGGCATCCATGAGGTAGGTGTCGCCGGTGATGTTCCAGCCGTCCTGCACGTATTGGCGCTGGCGTTTGTCGGCGAGATAGCGGCACCCGGTCGGCCCGCGCACGGCAAGGCGGCCGATGGTGTTCGGCGGGAGCTCATTGCCCTCGGCGTCGAGCACGCGCGCCTCGTAGCCCGGCACAGGCTTGCCGGTCGCGCCCGGGCGAATCTCGTGCTCGGGCGAGCCGATGAAGATGTGCAGCATTTCGGTCGCGCCGATGCCGTCGAGGATCTTGATGCCGGTGGCGGCGAGCCATGCCTCGAAGGTCGTCTTGGGCAGAGTCTCGCCGGCCGACACGCATTTGCGCAGCGAAAAGATGTCGTGCGCGGCGAGCTTTGCCAGCATCGCGCGATATGCTGTCGGCGCGGTGAAAGCGACGGTGGCGCCGAACTTGACGATGGCGGCGAGCAGGTCGTCCGGGGACGCCTTTTCGACGAGGATCGACGCCGCGCCGACGCGCAGCGGAAACAAGACGAGCCCGCCGAGCCCGTAGGTGAGTCGCAGGTCGCAAGCATGTCGCGGTGGAAATGCATGGTGCCCTTGGGCTCGCCGGTCGTGCCAGAGGTGAAGCCGATGAGGCAGACATCGTCGCTCGCCGTGTCGCACGGGACGAAGGACTCGTAGCCCGGCGTTGCCATCAGCGCTTCGAGCGCATCGGCCGCGCCGCTACCCCAATAGACGACGCGCTCGAGATCGCCTGCCAGCGCGCGGGCTTTCTCCATCTCCTCGGCCAGGCGGTGATCGCAGAGCGCGAGGCGAATTTTCGCCTTGGCAATCGGGTAGGCGATCTCCTTGGCGCGTAAGAGCGGCATGGTCGCGACCACGACGGCGCCGGCCTTGATGACGGCGAGATAGGCCGCCACCATCATCGGGCTGTTCGGCCCGCGCAGCAGCACGCGATGTCCGGGCACGATGCCGAGCGTGCGCGTGAGCACGTTGGCGATGCGGTTCACCC
>VAZL01000455.1 GCA_005883445.1 Alphaproteobacteria bacterium
GAGGATGAAGACGCGGCTGCGCCGCCGCAGCGCCTTGGCGATCGCCACGAGCTGACGCTCGGCGAAGCCAAGCGAAGCAACCCTCGCCCGCGGATCCGGGTGAAAGTCGAGCTGCGCCAGCACCTCGCGCGCCTCCTCGCGCATGCGGGCGCGATCGACCATGGCGAGGGGACCCAAGCGCCGCACCGGAAGATCGCCGAGCGCGATGTTCTCGGCGATCGAGAGCGCTGGCACGAGGCGCAGGTCCTGCGGGATGGTCACGATGCCGGCGGCGATGGCGTCGCGGGGGCTCGCAAAATGACATTCCTTCCCGTCGAGGCGGATGATGCCGCGGTCGGGACGATGGACGCCGCCCAGGATGCGGATCAGCGTCGATTTGCCGGCGCCGTTCTCCCCGACGACGGCGTGGATTTCGCCCAACGCCACGTCGAAGTCGACGCCGTCGAGCGCCACCGTCGCGCCGAACCGTTTGCCGACGCCCTCAGCGCTGATGGCCGGACGGGTCATCGCATCAACGCGGAAGGAATGCCACCTGCATCTTCGCGTCGGTGAGCTTGCCGCGCTCGATGATGACGTCGTTGTCGAGCGCGACCGTGCAGTCGCGCATGGGCACGTCGTAATGCCCCTTGGTCGTGCGCTTGCCGCCGCCCTGGGAGTTGGGACCGGTCGAGAACAGAAAATTTCCGGCAAAGCAGCGCGCGCCGGCGTGGTGGCGCTTCGGATCGGCGCCGTTGAGCGCGATCGCGTCCCAGCGTCCCTGCGGGTTGAGCCCCCAGCCGAGATGCGAGACCGCGTGACCGTCGAGATCGTCGGCGCGCGCCTTGTTGCCCTCGAGCCAGTCACTCATGAGCTTGGCATCGAGCCCGCCCTCGATCTTGCGGATGAAGCCGTCGCGGATGTCGAGCCGCACCTCGTCTTGCACGTAACGGCAATAGGGCAGCACGATGATGTCGCCAGGGGCGAACACCACGGTGCCGTTGGCCGAGCCTTCGTTCGGAAAAGTATGCACGTGGCCGGCGCCCCAGTGATCGAAGCGGCCGGGCTTCTCCGCATATCCGTATTGAATCATGGTCGGATATTCGCCGAGCTTCACCGTGAGATCGGTGCCGCCGGTGCGCGTGATGCGCATGGTTTTGGCCCGTTGCAGCCGTTCGCCCGCGTACCCCACCGCCTCTTTGAGGCCGGGTGGCGCCATCAGCGTCTCGAGCTCGTCGGGGCCGTCGATGACCATGAGCACGCGCGTGCCGGCATCGCGCGCCTCCTTGAGCCAGCGCGTGAACAGGGGGATGTGGAGACACACCAGCATGTCGGCCGACTTGATCGCCTCGAGCGTGCCCTTGCAGCGTCCGACGGTCTCGACCCCGACCTTGGTCCACGACGGCATGGCGTTGACGCACATCTCGTAGGCGTCGGCGCCGAACTCCTCGGCCGCGGCGAACGCGGCGGCGACGTAATCGCGCCGCGCCCCGAGGTCGCTCAGCAGCACGACGGTCTCGCCCTTGCGCACGTTGCAAAGCTCGAATTCCTTGCGGAAGAGCATCGCGAGTTTGGCGTGGTTCAACGCTTCGTGCATGAGATACTCCTCTGCGCGTCTGCTCGTAGGGTGGGCAAAATCGCCTGATGTGGCAGTTCGGTCGAGAGATCGGTGGTGAGCGATTTTGCCCACGCGGTCTGATCGCGGGAGTCGTCCGCGTGGGCAAAATCGCGCACAATCCGTCGTAACCGCAGCGACGCGGCAGGCGATTTTGCCCACCCTACAGCATGAGGCCGAACTGGGGCTTTCACAATAGCCGTTACTCCGCCGCCTCCTTCCAGGTGTCGCGGTGCCCCTTGGGCTTGGCCTTGAGGCGCAAGTCTCGCCACTCCTCGCGGTCGCGCGCGCTGTTGCGGAAAATCTGCTCCTTGCCGGCGAGATATTGCGGCGGACAATGGATGCTAGGGACGCCGTACCAGGCCGCCGCCTTCATGCTGAAATACGGGTCGACGAGGTGCGGGCGCGCCAGCGCGACGAGATCGGCGCGGCCGGCAGCGATGATGGTGTTGGCCTGGTCGGCGGTGGTGATCGCGCCGACGCACATCGTGGCAAGCGAGGCCTCGTTGCGGATCTGATCGGAAAACGGTGTCTGGAACATACGGCCGAAGACGGGCTGCGCGTCAGCGACGGTTTGTCCGGTCGACACGTCGATGAGATCGCAACCAGCTTGCGCGAACGCGCGTGCGACCTCGACCGCATCGTCGCCGGTGAGGCCGCCATCCACCCAGTCGGTCGCCGAAATGCGAACCGACATCGGCTTCTCGTCGGGCCAGACGGCGCGCATGGCGCGAAAGACCTCGAGCGGGAAGCGCAGGCGGTTTTCGAGGCTGCCGCCATATTCGTCGCTGCGGACGCTGGTGAGCGGCGAGATGAAGCTCGCGAGCAGATAGCCGTGGGCCGCGTGCATCTCCACCATGTCGAAGCCGGCGCGAAGGCCGCGCTTGGTCGCGGCGACATAATCGGCGATCACTTGGTCCATGTCGGCCCGCGTCATCTCGCGCGGAACCGCGCTGTACGGGAAATACGGCAAGGGCGACGCCGAGATGATCGGCCATGCGCCCTCGGGGAGCGGCTCGTCGATGCCCTCCCACATCAGCTTGGTCGCAC
>VAZL01000456.1 GCA_005883445.1 Alphaproteobacteria bacterium
GAGGCAAGCGCGCTCGAAGAGCGGAACATCAACACCAGAAACAGCACGCCGATCAGCAGAAAGAGATTCACCCGCGGCATGTAGATTTGCCCATAGTGCTCCTGCGAGGTGTGGCGGATTTCAAGCCGCGGCAGTAGACCGAGCTGGATCGCCTGCTGGCTCAGCGAATAGGCGCCGGTGATCACCGCCTGACTCGCAATCACCGTTGCAACCGTGGCCAGCACCACCATCGGCAGCAAGGCCCAGCTGGGATAAAGCAGAAAGAACGGATTTTCGATCGCCTTCGGATCGGCGAGCACCAGCGCGCCTTGGCCGAGATAGTTCATCGCCAGCGACGGCAGAACCAAACCGATCCACGCGGTCTGGATCGGCTTGCGGCCGAAATGACCGAGGTCGGCATAGAGCGCCTCGGCACCGGTCACGGCGAGGAACACTGCGCCGAGGGTAACAAGCCCAATGATGCCATGCGAGGCCAAGAACTCGACCGCGTAGATCGGATTGAAAGCCAGCAGGACTTCCAAATTGCTGAGGACGAATATGAACCCGGGAATGGCGATCGCAATGAACCACACCGCGGTGATCGGTCCGAAGAAAGCCGCCACCTTCGCGGTGCCACGCGATTGAACGGCAAATAGCGCGACGAGGATCACGACCGTCAGTGGCACGATGTAGGGATCGAAGGCCGGCGTCGCGACCTTGAGGCCTTCGACCGCGGACAGCACCGACAATGCGGGCGTGATGACCGCGTCGCCATAGAACAGCGCCGCACTGATGATGCCGCAGAGCACGATCGCGCCGGCGCCACTCCCGAGCGCACGTTGCGCGAGCGCCATGAGCGTGAGCGTTCCCCCCTCGCCCTTGTTGTCCGCCCGCAGCAGGATGAGCACGTATTTCAGCGTGACCACCACGATCAGCGCCCAGAGGATGAGCGAGAGCACGCCGAGCACGGCTGCGCGCGTGACCGTTCCGCCGGCCGTGGCCGCGTTCACCGCCTCGCGGAACGCGTAGAGCGGGCTCGTTCCGATGTCGCCATACACCACGCCGACGCTGCCAATCGTCAGCGCCCAGAACGTCATGCGGCCGTTCGCTTTCGCAGGGGTCGCGCCCCGGCGGGCAGCGGCAACTGTGGTGATGGGAGATGTCATTTTCGCCGCAAATGCTGCGCCGCAATATAACACGGCGGCCCGCGCTTATAATAGCGCAGTCAGGGACGGTCCGTTCCCAGCCTTGCTGGGAAGGCGGAGCAGCATCCATCGGCGCAATGACGTCTGCATCCGCCCCTTCAAAATCTGCCAAGTTTTTCAGTAGCTTGTTGGTTCAGACCACCACCGAGGCCCTCACACCGCAACTTGCGTGCCGACCTCGACCACGCGGCCGGTCGGAATGTGGAAGAAGTCGGTGGCGTCGCTCGCCGATTTCGCCAGGCCGATGAACAGCCGGTCCTGCCAGCGCGGCATCGCGGAATGCGAGGCCGGCTTGAGTGCGCGGCGCGACAGGAAGAACGACGTCGACATGATGTCGAAGTGCCAGCCGTGCTTGCGGGCAACGGCAAGCGCCTTCGGTACGTTCGGCGATTCCATATAGCCGAATTTGAGCGTCATCGAACTAAAGTGCGGTGACCGCACGGTGATCTTCACCCGTTCCTCGTCCGTCACCCTTGGCGTATCCGTGGTGACGACGGTCAGGATGACATTGTGCTCATGCAAAACCTTGTTGTGCTTGAGGTTGTGGAGGAGCGCAGTCGGCGCGAATTCCGGCTGGCTGGTGAGGAACACCGCGGTGCCCGGCACCATGTGCGGCGGATGCTTTTGCAGGCTCGCCAGCAAGATATCGAGCGGCACTTCGCTCCGCCGCGTTTTATGGGCGAGGATACTGGTGCCCCGCCGCCATGTCAGGATGAGGAGTACCATCGACGCGCCGAATAGGATTGGCGCCCAAGCGCCTTCGAGCAATTTAAGCAGATTGGCCGAGAAGAAGATGACGTCCACGAGAACGAGAGGCGCAACGACGATGCCGACCCGCCACAGCGGCCAATGCCAAAACTTCCAGATCACGATGAAGGCGAGGAGACCATCGACCACCATCGTGGTGGCGACTGCGATTCCATAGGCGGATGCGAGCGCGCTCGAGGTACGGAACAGGCCGACCAGCAGCAAAACGCCGACGAGCAATGCGCCGGTGACGCGCGGGATATAAATTTGCCCTGCCTGCGACGCCGAGGTGTGCAGGATGGCAAGCCGCGGCAACAGCCCGAGTTGAATCGCCTGACGCACCAGCGAATAGGCGCCCGTGATTACGGCTTGGCTCGCGATGACCGTCGCCGCGGTCGCGAGCACGACCATGGGCAGCAGCAAGGTCTCGGGCACCAGCCGATAGAACGGGTTTTCGATGGCCGTGGGGTCGGCGAGTACCTTGGCGCCTTGGCCGAAATAGTTGAGCAGCAGCGCCGGCAGCACTAGGCTGAACCAAGCGGTCTGGATCGATCTGCGCCCGAAATGGCCGAGATCGGCGTAAAGCGCCTCTGCGCCGGTGACCACGAGGAAAACCAGGCCGAGCGTCGCCAGCCCGATATGGCCGTGGTCGTAGAGGAACGTCACCGCGTAGGCCGGGTTGACGGCGGCGAGCACGCCCGGATGCGATGAACCAGATCACCATGACCGGCGCGAACAAACTCGCCACCCGCGCGGTTCCTCGACTTTGCCCCGCAAACAAGCCGAGCAGGATGGCAATGGTGAGCGGCACGACAGAGTGCTCGAACGCGGGCGTGACGAGCGTCAGTCCCTCGACCGCCGACAACACCGAGATCGCCGGCGTGATGACCGCGTCGCCCAAGAACATGGAGGCGCCCACGACCCCGAGCAGGAATACCAGCGCGGTCCGCCGCCCGAACGCGCGCGTTGCCAGCGCGGTCAACGATAGAGTGCCGCCCTCCCCGTTGTTATCGGCTCGCAGCAGCAGAAGCACGTATTTGATCGCCACCACGACGATCAACGCCCACACGATCAGCGAGAGCACGCCGAGCACGATGTCGCGTGTGACCGGCCCGGATTCGACCGCTGCAACCACCGCCACGCGAAATGCGTAAAGTGGGCTTGTGCCGATGTCGCCGTAGACGACGCCGACACTGCCGAGGGCCAACGCCCAGAGGTTCGATTTGTCGTGAGAGGCGCTATCGGTAACCGAAGGGGCCGCGGCGGACCCGGTGTTTTCGTTTGCTACCTGGGCCATGGGGGCAGGGTCAGTCCCGACGCACCGCAAAACGAGCGGCGCCTTATATCACCGCTTGCCCGCAGGCAACATGCCCCGGCGAGACAAGTTCCACGCGCATTCTTCCTTAAGAAGCCCGAGCCGGGCGTACATATCGCGGTCGGACACCTGGAACAGGCGCGCTGCGCCGCCGCTGCTCTTGTGAACGATCCGGTTGCCCTGCGGCAATGTGAAGATGTCGTGCTTGTTCCATCGGATGGTGTCGTCGCCGACCTGGCTTTCGCCGGAGCCCTCCACCACGCAGCACACCGAGTTCGCCGTGGTGCGGAAGGGAAGCGTGATCGCATCGGGATCGAGCTGCACCAAAAAACAATCCATCATCGCCATCCCCGAACCGCCGGTGAGCGGATTGACGTAGCGCACGCGCCGCGAGCTGTCGCGCGCGGGCGGAGCG
>VAZL01000457.1 GCA_005883445.1 Alphaproteobacteria bacterium
TAAGGAAGCCGCGGATTGGCAGGAGTTCCGATATTGCTGGCGGTGAAATCCGTGAACATCGGATCCTCGCCGGGTCCGCCGTCGCGATGGCAGTTGTTGCATTGCGCCTTGCCGCGGAACAGCTCGTAGCCCATCTGCTCTTGCGGGGTGAGCTGCGCCTTGCCTGCAAGCATCGCGTCGAACTTCGAGGTGAATGTCGTCACCTCGGCCGAGGCTTCGTAGCTGGCGATGGACTGCGCCATCTGGTCGAATGTCGCGGCAGCCCGTCCGCGCTCAAGCTCGTTGAGATGGACCGGCATCGGATCGTTGGCCGCTGGCGGGCCGGGCTGGTCGCAGACCTGTTCGACGTCCTTCGGCCATTCGATCGCAAAGGCTTGTTTGCCCCATACGCTTTCGAACAGCGCGCGATACGGCCGTTGCGAGGCGCGGTAGACCGCACAGGCGCTGTCGGGCAGGCCCATTTCGACTGGATTGGTTGGCGGGCCCTGCGCCTGTTCGGCGGCCGGGTTGCCCAATCGGCGGCCGGTGGCGCGCATGTCCCAGAAATTGCCGCCGACGAGGTCGCCTTGGCCGGGATTGTAATGCAGCACGGGTGCAAGCGGCGCATAGGCGTGCGATTGCGGCTTGCGGTCGCTGAAGCGTGTGCGCACCGAACCGGGATAGGACCCGGTTGTCCGGTTGAGTTCCGATACCGGGCCGGTGAAACCCGTCTCGGGCATGTGGCAGAAAGCGCAAGCCTCGTTGCGGTTCACCGACAGATGCTTGTCATAGAGCATCAGCTTGCCGAGCAGCTCGATTTGCTGGACCTGATTATCCGGCGGTGCTGCCAGCCGCTCGAGTGACTGTGCCTCGATCCGATCGATTTCGGCTTCCACCTGTGCAATCTCCGCAAGCGCCGCGGGCGTGAGCGTTGTGCTGGCCTCCTGCGCGCTTACGACATCGGCGCCCGGCGCGGCAATGACGATGACCGCTCCGAACACCAGCCCAGGGTCATTGTTGGCGCTTATACTTCAAAGCATCGACAGATCAGGGAATTTCGGTCAGGGGTTTTTAACGCGCCCGAGCACGAAGGATGTCGGTGAGACGCGACATCCTTTCCGGCTACGCTCATTCGAGCTTGAGCTTGGCGGTGCCAACCAACTCCATGCACTCCGCGGTCTTGCCTTCTGCGTCCAAGGCTTTGGCGCGGGTCAAGATCGCGTCGAGGCCCGCTCTTGAATCGACTTCGGCGCGCCTCACCGATTCCGGCGTTGGCTGATGGCGCAGCTGCGCGCCGATCGATTGCGACGCTGTCGGGCCGACAGCGGGATTGCTTTCGGACAGGCGTGCTGCCTTCTCCAATTGTGCAATCTCGTCGCTGCAAGGGCTTGCATGGGCCGAGGTGACGCCAAGGCCGAGGGCGATATAAACAACCAGCGTCATGGCTAATGGATTCATGACGACCCTCCAGATGTCGTGGTGGCACGGCGTGAATGGAGCGTAAGCGATGATTGGCCTGGTTTCCACCCGGCCGAACAGCGCAACAGGCGCTCAGCTGAAGATCGGCGCAAGATCGGAACAATCGCAACAATATCGGCAAATTCCGTTTTCGGATTGAGGCCTAGGTTACGCTACCCGGCGTCTCCTCCCCGAACCCGGGTACGCGGCGGCCGGCCCCGTTCCCCCGCACGGCGGCCGGCCGCCCTTTTAGCGAGCTTGCGGCGCTCTATCCGCAAACCTGCGGATCGAGAAAGGCTATGTCGTTCATGGCAGTTCGCGCGATGGCGCGCTTGCCCGGCTGGATGGTCTGATTGCGCTCGGCATCGCCGACCTGATAACTCTTCGTTCAATGTCGCCGGCCGACTTCCAGTCGGTGGCCCAGGTCATCGAGGCTGTCGCAGCGGATGAGATCTATAATCTCTCAGGCCAGTCCTCGATAACGCTGTCCTTGTGCTCAGCCGGCAGAGACATTGACAGGCATTGCCCTCGGTACGCTCAATATGCTCGAGACGGGGTTGACGTTGCGCAACACCATGTCGGACGTGCCGGGTCCGTAACCTGCGACCTCCCAATCCAGACCCAGCGCACCCAACGAGACCGCGCCATCCAGCTTCTGGCAAATGATTTCGCAAGATCGCGCAAATCACGACAATCCTCAGCGATATTTCTCAGCTGAGACCACTCACTCATATGTGATGCGATGTCGGGAAGACTCAGAATGAAAACGTGAACGAACGTCACGGGTGAACTTAAAGCGCGAATCCTTCGATCAAACCCAGAGGACTTGCTGACCGTGATAACGAGACGAGATGCTTTAGCCGCCACAGCTGCGGGTGCAGTCGCGGCGGCCGCGATGACGAGCGCTGCGAACGCCGCGCCGGAGAAGAGTCCAACCTTCGGCAATCCCGATCAACCCGCCGAGGGCGCGGTCAACGTCACCAACCCCAAAGCGTTAACCGATCCCGGGCCTCAGGACCCAACCCTCGCCGGCACCCAGCCCGCTTTCCTCAACCCACCGGCAACCGACGTCAACGGCATGCCGCAGTACTGGGCTTCATTCAATCTTGCGCCGAAGCGAATCCAGAATGGCGGTTGGGCGCGTCAGGTCACGCAGGACGACTTCAAGATTTCGACGACGGTCGCCGGCGTCAACATGCGTCTCGGACCAGGCGGTGTGCGCGAGCTTCATTGGCACCAGCAGGCCGAATGGGCCGTGATGACTTATGGGACCTGCCGGGTGACCATTTTAGATACGATGGGGCGTCCGCAGGTGGCCGACGTGAAGGAAGGAGATCTCTGGTATTTTCCGGCAGGCCTGCCGCATTCGTTGCAGGGCTTGGAGCCCGACGGCTGTGAGTTCGTCCTCGCCTTCGACAACGGCGAATCGTCCGAATTCAATACGCTGTTGGTGACCGATTGGATCGCCCACACACCGCCTGATGTGCTAGCCAAGAATTTCGGAGTGCCCGTAGAGGCGTTCAAAAATATTCCCCTGCACAATAGATGGATTTATCAAAGCAATATTCCGGCGCCTCCGCTGCCAACCGTCGAAACGCAAATGGCGGCGGTTGCGGGCAAGCCGCCCAATCCCTTCGTGTTTAGGCTCGGCGACATGCAGCCGAACCGGGAAACAAAGAGCGGAACAGTACGGATAGCGGATAGCACCAACTTCCATGTTTCGAAAACGATTGCCGCGTCGCAGGTTATCGTCAAGCCGGGCGGCATGCGCGAAATGCATTGGCATCCTAATGCCGATGAATGGCTGTACATTCTCAAGGGCACCGGACGTGCGACCGTTTTCAATACCGGGCCAGCGGCGCTCACCGCAAACTTTCGTCCGGGCGACATTGGCTACATGAAGAAAGCGCTCGGCCATTATCTCGAAAACACCGGCAACACGGACCTCGTGTACATGGAAGTGTTCCGCGCGGACCGCTTTGAAGAGGTGTCGCTGTCCGATTGGCTGGCGCACAGTCCGATCGAGAGAAAGGGGTACCCGCGGAATACAGTCCGACGCTCATTTTGCGCAGCAGCAATTCAAAGCGCGTCATTCGTTTTCGCGATCCCTCGAATCGAGAAGCACGATTCGGCTGGTTCAAATGCGGCGCAAAGAATTCTCAAGGCATTGGAAACTGAATCGCGGCCTCACGCCGGCACGTATATTGAGGCGAGTACCACCAAGAGACCCACAATCAAACAGACCAAGCCCCTTGTGACGTCTGAAGCCCATGGCCAGCCATCAGCGTAGGATTCTTCGCATCGCGTTTGCATGTGACACCCCTATTCGCGGTCGTTAGCGTGGTGGTCACGGACGACACGAGGCAAGGCGCGCTACATAACCCCTCCATATGGGCTCCGCGCCGACGGCCCGTTGATGACGGGCGGCTGCGTAGGTGCCGCGAGCGGGGCCGGAATCCGGTTTTGAAAAGCGGGCATCCGCGGTGCTGGCGATCCGAGGAGTGTCGTAGGATTGCGCACGAAGCCGCCACGAAATCCGCCGCCATGCCCAAAGCCGCCACGGGCAAAGCTGGGAGTAGATCCGACGACGCAAGCCGCCGCCAACACAACCGCAAAAACGCGTCTCATGATCGCTATCCCTCAGTCGAGGCCGCCCGACTCACGCCTCCCATCTAATCATCCGTCAGAGAGACGGCTTTATCTCCATTGCCATGAGTGGACCGATCTTGCGCTCATCTGCGCAATCGTGTCCCGGCGCGCCGAGGATTGGATGCAATGGTAACGACCGACGGACATGCTCATGAGAAATTGATGCAGGCCGTGGACGCGCTCCCGTCGCGCACTTCCGTAGCCTCCAGTGGTCAGCCGGCCGCAACCTAAGTATGAGGGGCTCAAACCAGTACGTGACACGGATCAACCTCCGTAGAATGGAGTGATCCGCCTTCGTTGGACTACATCTGCGGCAACGGATCAAAAAGCGGCGATCCGGACTACCGGCAAGGCGCCGCCCCACAAAGGCGCATGAAGGGAGGTTCGAAATGAGCGCATTTTCAGATTCGTATGTCTCGAGAGTGTTGCTTGCGACCCCTCCGCAAGGGCGTGGTCTGGACGTGGTCATGCGGCGGTGGCGCTGGCTGAGGACCTCTCTGTTCGACCCGTACCGGCCCGAGCTGCACTACATGCGCGGCCCCGGCCCGAAATGGCGAACGAAGCACGCACGCAGTGCTGGGTCCGCGAGCTAATTGGAAACGATCGCGGAATCCATCGACAGGAGCTAGACCTATGACTACCACCGAGTACGCCGCCAATACTGCCCGGGCCTTTCTGGCCGCAGAGATTGCCATGGCGTCGGTCAATTGCGAAGCCCCGATCGTCACCCGCACGCAAGCCGAGCAACTGCTTGACCTTTACTTTGGCCTCGTCGAACAGGCGGTCCCCTGGACCGAGAACAATCCCCTGGACCGCCGGTCCTGATCCGAGCACCACAACCAGCGATCGGGAGTCTCTTGTGGGAGGTCATCCGCGTCGGGTTCGGCTCAGCCATTGTGACCGTCTGCGTCAGCAGTGACCATAACCGGCGGCGCGTCAGCCCTGTTCTCAAATGGAAATTCTGGTTGCGATTGCTTGCTCCCCAAGTGCATCGCTCTGAAGCCGGCACTCGCTCGGAGGCGGACGACGTGCTGCAGAATTCATGAGGAGCGGTATTGCCGGCGCCATCGCCCGACCCACCGACCCGAGCGGGCTTCAAATTCATGTGGGGACTACGCGGGTCTTTCCCGGTAGAAATTGAGGCCCATATTACCGAGCGGGATTAATCCGCTCCGCTTGAGGCCGACATCGGCTTCCGCGATCCACCCGTGGCTTCCGCGATCCACCCGTAGGATGCAAACATGAAGATTGGCATCATCGGCGCAGGCCAAATTGGCGGCACGCTGACCCGTCGCCTTACCGCGCTGGGACACAAGGTTTTTGTAGCAAACTCGCGAGGTCCCGAAACGCTCTCCGACTTGGCCGCCGAAACCGGCGCGACCGCTGTGTCGGTCCCAGAAGCCGTTCGCGGCGTGGATCTCATCGTGGTTACCATTCCTCAAAAGAATATTCCGAACCTCCCGGCCGGTTTGTTCGCCGATACGCCGGACCGGGTGGTTGTCGTCGATACCGGCAACTATTACCCACGCCAACGCGACGGCCGCATCGAGGCGATCGAGGCGGGCCTGCCGGAGAGCCGCTGGGTCGAGCAGCAGATTGGCCGGCCGGTGATCAAAGCGTTCAACAACATTTACGCCCGACATCTTTTCGAATTGGGCCGGCCTGCAGGCGCGCCCGGGCGCATCGCCTTGCCAGTTGCGGGCGATGACGACGCAGCCAAGACCGTCGTTCTGAAGCTCGTCGAAGAACTGGGCTTTGATGGCGTCGATGCCGGCGGTCTGGACGAGTCCTGGCGGCAGCAGCCCGGTACGCCGGTCTACACCAAGGACTTCGACGCCGACGGTGTGCGGCGCGGCTTGTACGAAGCGAGCAAAGACCGCACTCCGGAATGGCGCGGCACCTCGAACAGCCCCGGTAGCTTCACCGCTCCTGCTTGAACGCGCGCTGGCTGGGTGCTTCAGACCGGCCGCGAACCACGAAATCATGATGCGCTTCACCGGGTGTGCCCGCCATTGGCATCCGTGGGGCCGGGGCTCTTGCGCGCAACCCCTGAGCGGACGCGCGTCAATCCGGGCCGACCGCTCATAACGGTCTGGGAATCCTCCCGGGCCAACCACGCAGTCCGGGGACCGGGGGCACTTCGAGCATCCTTGATTGTGCCAATAACCTTCGCGGTCTGGAGCACGCTTTATAGAATTCCCTATGGAAGTACCCCACGCTGGCGACGCCACTGGGGA
>VAZL01000458.1:0-3168 GCA_005883445.1 Alphaproteobacteria bacterium
CGTCCCCTCCCCCGCTTGCGGGGGAGGGACAGGGAGGGGGCGCGCAAGACAATAGATCATCTCACCCCCTCCCCACCCCTCCCCCGCAGGCGGGGGAGGGAGCAGACCGAATTTGTAGCCCCACTGATTCCATTTCACCGACCGCTTTCGCGCGGACAAGCAGGGTCTTCGAAAGAAGGCCATCGCAATTTATCCGTGCATGGTGAGACCGCCCGAGACGCTGATCGTCTGGCCGGTGATGTAGGCGGCGTCATCGGACAGCAAGAAGGCGATGAGCCCGGGATAATCCTCCGGCACGCCGAGCCGCCGCATCGGGATGGCCCGCTTGAGCCCTTCGGCGATGCGGGCGCCGTCGGCGCCTTCGAGAAAGCTGCGGAGAATGGCGGTATCGGTCGGGCCGGGGCAGATCGTATTGAGGATCACGCCCTTGCCGACGAGTTCGCGTGCGAGCGTTTTGGTCAGCGCGATGATTCCGCCCTTGCAGGCGGAGTAGACCGCCTCCCCCGAGGAGCCGACTCGTCCGGCGTCGGAGGCCACGTTGACCACGCGTCCGAAGCCGCGCGCCGCCATGCCGCGCAGCACGACGTGGCTCACGTTCAGTGGTCCGTAGAGATTGATGGCGACGACCTTGCGCCAGAAGTCGGGCGCGGTATCGAGGAAATTCACGGCGCGATCCCATCCGGCGTTGTTGACGAGGAACGAAACCGCCCCGAAGGCGGCCTCGAAGCTCTCGACCGCGCGCGACACCGCGTCGTAGTCGGCAATATCGACGTCGTAGAATTTTGCCCGCCGGCCGCGCGCCTCGATCTCGCCGGCGACGTCCTCGCCCGCGGCGACGTCCATATCCAAGATGCCGACCGCACAGCCCTCCTCCGCCAGACGGCGGGCGGTCGCCGCGCCGATGCCGTTGGCGCCACCCGTCACCAGCACGGTGCGATCCTTCAACCCACGCATCTGCGCTCCGCTCACGCCATTTGCGGCGTGCCTTGATCGGCCGTGCCGCCGGCCAGCATTCGGGTGGCTTCGTAAGTCATCACCACCTCGTCCTTTTGGTTCTTCACGTCGATCCTGGACACGACGATGCCGCGATTGCCCTTCGAAGTGGGGCGCACGGAGGTGATCTCGATTTCGCCGTGCACCGTGTCGCCGACGCGAACCGGCGCCAGCACCTGCTTGTTGAGCTCGAGCATGGCGAGCCCCGTGCCTTGAATCATGCTTTGGCAGAGCAGGCCCTCGATCAGGCTATAGGTCAATGCGGCCGGCACGAACTGCCCCTGGATCGCGCCTTTCTCGGCGGCGAATGTGCGGTCGATGAAAATGGTCTCCAGCATTCCGGTCACGCCGGTGAAAAGCACGAGGTCGGTCTCGGTGATGGTGCGATTGAGCGTGCGAAAGCGCTGTCCGGGAGAGAGCTGCTCCCAGGTGAATCCGAGGCCGAGCGTCTGCATGCAAGCTTCTCCAAACCATGTTCCGCGGTCTAGTCAACGTAGGGCAGCACGTCTTCGACCAATCGTCGCAATTGCGCCATCGGATCGCCCATGGTCGAAATGCGAAAGGTGATGCGCCGGCACCCCGAGGCCTTAAACCGTTTGATGTGCTCGACGCACTCCCGCGGCGAGCCATAGGTCAGCCAGGCTTCCCACCGCGCTTTGGTGTAATCGGCTGAATAGTAGAGGTCGAGGAATTTTTTGGAATCGGCGAGTGCCTCCTGCTTGTCCGCGTTCACGTTGATGTGGTGATAGAGAACGTTGTCGAACGCCAACATGTCGCGGCCGCTCTCGCGGCCGACCTTGAGAATGAAGTCCCACGAGCGCTGAAATCCGCCGGGACTGACCGAATGCGTCATCCAGCCATCCGCGATCGTGCCGACGCGCCTGATGCCGAAATTCATGTCACGGTTCGATCACAGCGATGAAATCGCACTGCACGAGCACGCCCGCCTCCATCGGGACCTCTATGATCTGGCGCGCGGGTCGCGATGCCGGGTCGGGAAACACCTTCACCCATTCGTCGTCGACCGGCTTGCGCTGGAGCTCCTTCATCCACACCGTCACCTTGATGATGTCTTCGACCGTGGCGCCGCCGGCCTCGACGACTTGCCGCATGTGCAGGAATATGAACGCGCACTGCTGTTCCAGCGTGGCCGCAAGTCTCGCAGTGGCAGGGTCGGCCCCGCGGATGAGGCCCGAAACGATGATATTACCGATACGGCTCGCGTTCGGAATGGGTGACTGATGCGCAATCTCACCGACGTAAATGCTGCTGCGGGGCATCGCTCGTTCTCCGTTCCGTCGCCGGGCTGCGTCTCGTTGCGGCGGAGACGTGCGCCCTCGCTGGTCTCGATGCAAGATCGCATCATCCGCTTGGCCGGTTGGCCCGGATTTTTGACAGCGGCACGCGCATGTGGCCATAAGCAAGCTTAACCGTCCATCACGGACATCGGCTGCTGTGAGCGAGGGTTGGATGATGCCGCCAGCCGCGGCCATTTCCCGTGCCGCCACGCATCTGAAAGTCTTGTCCGCCGGAGCGGTGAAATACGTCGTCACCGACGTCGCCGCGAAGTTCACGCGCGATACAGGCGACGATATCGAGCTTAGCTTCGCGACGATCGGCGGCGTGCAGAAGCGGCTCGAGCACGGAGAGACCGCGGATATCATCATGGGCACGGCGTCGGTGATTGCGCAGATGGAGCGAGCAGGCGTGCTCGTCGCGGGCAGCAGGGCCGAGCTCGGCCGTACGCTGACCGGCATCTGCGTGCACGCCGCCGCGCCAATGCCGGACATCTCGACGCCGGAAAGCTTCAAGCAGACCATGCTCAGGGTCCGTTCGGTTGCCTACACGAACCCGCAGGCGGGCGGCACGTCGGGGATTTTTCTCGCCGGCCTGCTCGAACGGCTCGGCATCGCCGCCGCGGTCGGCAACAAAGCACTCCTTTGCAGCAACGGCGACGAGGTGGTGGAAAAGGTATCGGCCGGCGATGCGGAGATTGGCTCGACCTTCATCAGCGAGATCGTCCCGTCGAAAGGCGTCAAAGTCGTGGGGCCGCTGCCGGCACCCATAGCAAATGCCACCGCCTATGCCGCCGGGATCATGGCCGGAAGCTGCAATCGCGAAGCAGCCGAAAGATTCATCGCTACGCTGACCGCGCCGGCGCAGCGGGCTACCTGG
>VAZL01000458.1:3455-7596 GCA_005883445.1 Alphaproteobacteria bacterium
CGGCTCGCGCTCAGCGACGAAGACCGGGCCGGCCGCGATCTGCTCGTGCGATGGATGCGCGACCTCGGCCTCGCGGTGACGGTCGACGCCATCGGCAACATCATCGGTGTGCGCGGCGGCGGCGAGGACGTGGCGCCCGTCATGTTCGGCTCCCACATCGACACCGTCGGGACCGGCGGCCGCTACGACGGTCTCTACGGCGTGCTGGCGGGCCTCGAAGCTTGCGAGGCGCTCAACGACGCAGGCCGCACCACGCGCCGGCCGCTGGCGCTTGTCGCCTTCACCAATGAGGAGGGATCGCGCTTTCCACCCTATGCCATGGGGAGCCTGGTCTATGTCGGCGGCCTTGCGCTCGAGGATGCCTACGCGATTCGCGGCATCGACGGCGCAACGGTGGGCGAGGAATTGCGGCGCATCGGCTATGTCGGCGCCGCGAGCCCCGGTTTTCTCACGCCGCATGCGTATCTCGAACTGCACATCGAGCAGGGGCCGATCCTGGAGAGCGAAGGCGTCGTCATCGGCGTGGTCGAGGGCATCACCGGGCTGTCGTGGACGGAGGTCGCAATCACGGGCCGGGCGGCGCACGCCGGCACGACGCCGATGCACCTGCGGCGCGACGCAGCTTGCGCTGCCGGCGAGATCGCGTCAACGTGGTCGCGGAACGGGCGATGTTGACGATCGATCTGCGCAACACCGACGAAAGCCTGCTGCAGGACGCCGAGCGACAACTCGCCGCCTTTCTCGACCGCCTCGCCGCACAGGAGCAAGTCGCGATCGCCACGCGCAGCCTCGCGCGTTTTGCCCCAGTCTCTTTTCCGACCGAGATGGTATCGCTCATCGAAACGACGGCGCGCGAACTTGCGTTCTCCTGCCGTCGGCTCCCGTCCGGCGCCGGCCACGACGCGCAGATGATGGCGCGGCTCTGCCCGGCGACCATGATCTTCGTGCCGAGCGTCGGGGGGCTGAGCCACAATGTCCGCGAATATACCGAGCCTGCGCACCTCGAGGCCGGCACCGCCGTGCTGCTGCATTCGGTGCTGCGGCTCGCGGAGTAGACCGATATCCGACGATAAAAACGCGCCGCGATTTCGGTGCGCTCCCTCTCCCCATTTGGGGAGAGGGTTGGAGTGAGGGGGTTACAGAAATATCGATAGATTTTAACCCCTCACCCCACCCCTCTCCCTCTGGGAGAGGGAGCCGACCCGAGCTTGCCGACAAATGGTATTCCTGCACAAAGATCCGATGCATCGCGAGCGCAGTTGGCAATCGCACGCTCAACGCCAACCGCCGCCGCCGTTCACATAGACCGTGTCCGCGGTCATGAAGGCGCACGCATCCGAGCACATGAACAGCACCAGCTCGGCGATTTCCTCCGGTTCTCCGAACCGCTTCATCGGCACGTCATCGAGAAAACGCTGCATGAGTTCCGGCGACGTCTGCGCCGCGCTCTGGAACGGCGTGCGCACCGGCCCGGGCGAAATCGAGAGGCAGCGAATCCCCGCCTGGGCGAATTCGCGCGCCACCCCGAGCGTCATCGACACGACGGCGCCCTTGGCCGCGGCATAGTGCACCGACGATCCCGGCCCGCCGCGCCGGTGCGCCATGCTCGCCATGTTGACGATCACGCCATGCCCGTTCTCGAGCATGTGCGGCAGAATGGCTTGCATGCAATGAAACGTGCCCTTCACGTTGAGCGAAAACGTGTCGTCGAAGAGCGCGTCGTCGATGTCGAGGAACTTCGATCGGCGCAGCGCCGCGCCTGCCGAGTTGAACTGAAATTGCACATTGCCGAAGGTGTCGATCGCCCGCCGTATCATCTCGTTGACATCTTTCCGCGAGGTGACGTCGGTTCGCAGCACGAGCGCTTTGCCCCCTTGGGCGATTACCCTTTCGGCGGTCTGTTGCGTACCGTCGGCGTTGATGTCCACGCACACGACGTTTGCGCCCTCGCGGGCAAAGATCAGCGCCGCGGCACGGCCGATGCCGCTCGCCGCGCCGGTGATGATGATCGTCTTTCCAACGAAATACTCCGGGGTCTTGGACATGGCGTGCGTCCTCGTGCCTGCGGGGAATAGAGTTTATTAGAATATCCCGCCCATTCCTCCCCGCTCGCGCCCCGGAATGACGGCGGATGAAACAGCCGATCAGCGCGGTAGCCCGGCGCGCGCGAGCGCTTGCGCGCGAATATCGCCGTTGACCACCCTGCTCACGTCGAACGGTTGCGACAGGTTCCCCGCCTTGACCAACTGCTGCTGCAGCCATTCGAGCTTGTCCATCGGAATCGGCATGCGGGGATCGATGCCGGTATCCGCACGCGCGGCTTCCGCGAACATGAACTCCGGCCGCGGATCGCCCGCCTTGATGCCGGCGATCTCGCGGGTGATCCGCAATTCCTCCTCGCGGTTGGCGAGCGCGTAATTGTAGCCCTGCATCTGGGCGGCCAGGAAGCGGACGGCATCCTCGCGCCGGGCATCGAGCAACTTGCCGGTGGTCACCGCGCAGAGCCGCAGATATTTCGGCATCACCTCGCTGCCGCGCGCGACGAGCTTGATGCCGTCGGTCTTGCCGATGGGCAGGAACTCGATCGAGATGACGGTAGCGAGCGCAATCCCGCCGAGCAGCGCCTTGTAGCGCTCGGGGTCGTTGCCGAGGCTCGCGAACTTCACCTCGGACGCCGGCACGTCGTTCTGTGCGAGATAGGCCTTTCCGATCATGTCGGGCGTCGCGTTGGGCGCCGATATCGCCATGGTGGCGCCCTTGAGATCCTGCGGTCCCTTGAACTCGGCGCGCGCGAACACGCTGTGCACGACCGTCTGCCAGTGACAGCCGATGATCTTGACGTCGGCGTTGCGCGCGGCCGCGATGATGGCGGTCGCCGCCCCGCCCTCGTAGCTCTCGAGCTCGCCTGCCAGCAGCGCGCGCAACGCAATGACGTCGTTCTGAAAATAGGGCAGCTCGAGCTTGAGGCCCTGCTTGGCCGCAAAGCCGCCGCGGACCGCCATCACCTGAAAGCCGGCGTCGCTCTTGGGTTCGATGACGCCGTGACGCCACGGCTGTCCCTGCGCGTGGGCGCAAGCGGCGGCGCTCGCGAGTCCTGCAATGACGGCGGCCGAAGCCCACACGAGCTGCAATCGGCAGATGCCCGGCATCCTCATCCCGCGCTTTCCCTATGCGGCTTTGCACGCAGCATAGGGCGGCGCTTCGTTGCCATCAACGCCGCGGCGAGAAGTCGAACGTGAATATCAGGCGGCGTATTCGCGCCGGCCTCGAACGACCGGCGATCCATCCCGGGCGCGGCGCGCCGTGAGCGTGCTCGCGCGTCCATCTCCGGTCGGCTGATAGAACACGCTGTACCGGTGCACGGCCTCGACGAACGCCGACGCATCGGAATCCTTCGTCACCTCGAAGGCGTCGAAGCCGGCGCGATGCAGAAACAGCAATTGATCGCGCAGGACTTGACCCGTTGCACGCAGCTCGCCGCGAAATTGATAGCGTTCGCGCAAGAGCCTTGCCTGACTGTAGGCGCGGCCGTCGCGGAAGGTCGGAAACACCAGAGCAACGAGCGCAATCCAATCCAGATAGCCGGTCGGCGCCTGGCGCAGGACGAGGTCGCGCGCGTCGGCCAAAAGTCGCGTCGCCGGCAAGACGGCGGCAACGCCTTCCGGCACCGGCGCGTCGTCGAGCACGCGCACGAAGCGGTCTTCGATGAGACGGCCTGCCTTAATGAGCCGCATAAACCCGCTCCTTGAAGGGATCGACGCCGACGCGCGCGACCGTGTCGATGAAAAGCTCGTCCGGCCGGGCGCGCAGCTCGAGATAGGCGGCGGCGACATCCTCGACCACGTCGGCGATCTCGCCGTACGGCACCGCCGGACCCAGAATCTTGCCGAGCTCGGCGTTCTCGTCGGCGCGGCCGCCGATCGTCACCTGGTAATATTCCTCGCCGTTCTTCTCGACCCCGAGGATGCCGATGTGCCCGATGTGATGGTGACCGCAGGCATTGATGCAGCCGGAGATATTGATGTGCAGCCGTCCGAGATTGCGGGCCAAATCGAGGTCCTTGAAACGGCGCGAGATCTCCTCGGCCACCGGGATCGAGCGCGCGTTGGCCAGGCTGCAGTAGTCGAGGCCGGGGCAGGCG
>VAZL01000459.1 GCA_005883445.1 Alphaproteobacteria bacterium
TGTTATGGTTGGCTGCCGAGAGTCCCTGCTCTATCACCTCCAGCGCAGCCTCGGGTTCGTGTCGGAGCAATAAGATCGGACACAAAAGCACGTAGAGCGCCGTGATGCCGAGCTGATAGCCTGCGCTACGATATTGATCCAACGCGCCCCTCACTTCCTCGAGCGTGCTGGCTGAAGGGTCAAGCATTGTCATGCAGATACCCCGAATGGCGCGCGACAGGCCGTGCCAGTGCCGAAATCCGTATTCCTCGGATAAGCTGAGGCAGCGCTCGGCGTGGCGGTGCGCAATCGCCGGCTCGCCGCGCAGAGCGTGAAGAATGGATGCATAATAACAAGCGTAAGCCTGTGTGTGCGGATGTCCGACCGCATCGGCACGTTGAAGCGCGGCGGCCATTCGCGCGGCTGCCATGTCGACGTAGCCGAGGATCCAAAGGGCCCACGACATCAGGGCCAGACCCGCCGCTCCAGCGTCCTGGCCGGCTGCCCGAGCAGCGAGTTTCTCGGTCTCACTGCTCGCGCCGAACGCCTCGATAGCCCGTTCGGTCAGTTCACGGGCATCAACGACATGTCCCATAAACAGGAGTATCATGCCTAGCCCGCGTATCGCGTTGATCAGCATCGGCCGATCATTGCGTGCTTCGGCGAGACCGAGCAATGTTGCGGTTACCTCCCGGGCTTGTGGCAGCTCCCCGCGGATGACGCTTCCGGTAGCCAGCCAAAACATGACCTGCAGGTACTCGGGTGGATCCCCAAGGCGCGCACACAGCTCACGGCCGCGAGCGAAGGTTGCAATGGCCGTACTCGAGGCTGGACCTTGAGTGGCGATCAGGCAAGGTCCCAGAGTGAACTGGAGATCAAGCTCCAGCCTGTCCCTCCCTAAGCTGTCCGGCAACCGGCCTGCGGTCTCTATGCCTCGCTGCAAGTGCGCGATGGCTTCAAGATTGGCGAACCGCTGGACGGCATTCTTGCCGGCCTTTAACCAGTAGCTCACCGCCTTTTCAATCAGCCCAGCCTCGGTGAGATGGTGTGCCAGAGTTTCAGGCTGAGCCTCCACGATTTCCGGGAATCGTTGCTCGAATGCGCTCGCGATTGCTGCATGCAAGTTCGCGCGCCGGGACTTCAGCAGGCTGGAATACGCGGCGTCTCGCACCAGCACGTGCTTAAAGGTATAGACCGCATGCGGTACCTCGCCCCGGCGGAATATCAACTCCGACAGAACCAGCTGGCCGAGCGCTTCCTCTAGCTTCTCTCGCGGAATCCCGGCTACGGCGTTCAGCAGTTCGTACGAGAACGAGCGACCGACTACAGCGCCGATCTGTGCCACCTCCCGTACTGGCGCAAATCGGTCGAGACGCGCTATCAGCGAGTCATGCAATGTGGTCGGGATCGCTATCGACGGCAACGGGTGCTCAAGCACATAATGGCCCTCCTGCTCTTGCAAAACCCCGCTTTCGAGCACCGTTTTAGTCAGTTCCTCGACGAACAGAGGCACGCCGTCCGTGCGAGCGAGAATCTGGTTCATCACCTCCTCGGGCAGCGTCTTACCGCCGGTGATCCGCTTGATTATGGCCGCCCCGTCCGGTCGGCTAAGGCGCGTGAGGGCGACCCTCGTGACATGCGCGTAATGTGGCCAGGGCGGTGCGAACTCTGGCCGTGCGTTGATGAGCAGCAGCACCCGAAGCTGCGGCACCTGGTCCACCATGACCGTGAGCAGTTCAAGCGAGGTCGGATCGATCCAATGGACATCTTCGAAGATCATCAGCACCGGCTGCATCGCTGCCAGGCCCTCGAGCCGCGACAAAAGCGCCGCCAATGTCTTCTCCTTTCGGCCCTGCGGACTGTGCTCGCCCGCGCCGATGAGGTGATGGAATGATGAGGCGCCGCGACTTCATCACGCTGCTCGGCGGCGCCGTTGCATGCCCGCTAGCGGCGCGCGCGCAGCAGGCCGAGCGGGTGCGCCGCGTTGGCGTGCTCATGAACCTCGCCGCGGACGATACGGAAGGGAAGGCCCGCATCGCAGCGTTCCATCAGGGGCTGCAGGAATGGGGCCGATGCCGACCGCATTCGCCGATATGCGGCGGAATTAGTCGCACTTGCGCCCGACGTCATCCTTGCCTCGGCGAGCGCGGCCATGACGGCGGTACAACAGACGAGCCGCACGGTGCCGATTGTGTTCGTGAATATCATTGATCCGGTTGGCGCTGGGTACGTGGCGAGCCTGGCGCGGCCGGGCGGCAACGCCACCGGATTTACCCCGTTCGAGTACGGCTTGAGCGGAAAATGGCTGGAACTGCTCAAGCAGATCGCGCCCGGCGTGACGCGAGCGGCGGTGCTTCGGGATCCCGCTGCTGTGGGCTCCGGGGTTGGTCAGTTTGCCATCATCCAGGCGGTGGCGCCGTCGTTCGGGGTGGAGTTGCATCCGATCGACGTGCGCGATCCCGGCGAGATCGAGCACGCCGTCGTGGCGTTCGCGCGCCTACCAAACAGTGGCCTGATCATTGTTGGGGCCCCATCGGTGGTGGTTCATCGCCATCTGATTATCACGCTTGCGGCGCGCCACCGATTGCCTGCGGTTTACCCCTTCGCGTACTTCATCCGCAATGGAGGCCTGATCTCTTATGGGCCCGACACAGTCGACCCGTATCGGCGCGCGGCCGGCTATGTCGACCGTATCCTCAAGGGCGAGAAGCCCGCCGACCTGCCGGTACAGGCGCCGACCAAGTACGAGCTGGTGATCAATCTGAAAACCGCCAAGGCGCTCGGCATCGAAATTCCGTCATCGGTACTCGCCCGCGCCGACGAGGTGATCGAGTGAATCATTGCAACCCGTGCACGTCGTTTGCTGCGGTGCATGAGTCAGCTAATGGCACTAAGCGGACATGCCGACCGCCGCATTCGATGTCCGCTCTCGGGGGCAAAGCGGACATGGCCTAAGGATGGCGTGATGTCATTCAGTCTCGCGCGTGCTTCGCTCAAACAGCGCCTCCGCGGAGGTGGCGTGCACGGGTCAGAGGACTCAATAGTGGTCAATCTTGTACAGATGCGCCCTCGGTATCGGTGCTAGCCTCCGCATCGCCGGGTGACCCCCGCGTCGCCACGCCGGCGGTAGGTCTCGGCTGGAATTGCAGCATTCGCACACCTTACTCGCGCGGTTTGCTATTCCCCAACGACCTGCTCGCACTCGCCCACAAGGCTTCTGGGTGGTGCGGCGACGTTTATCCCGCTCTCCGCGTGGGCCCAGCAATCGCAGCCCCCGCTGATCGGTGTCCTGAATGCCGCGTCTGCCAAGTCCACAGCGTCGAGCTACGAGGCATTTCGCGCCGCACTGCGTCAGCTCGGTTACTTCGAGGGGCGCAACATCCGCATCGAATACCGTTACGCTGACGGCTTCCTCGATCGCCTCCCGGCCTTGGCGGAGGAGGTGGTCGGGCTCAATCCGAAAGTCATCGTGTCGGGGCCTCTGCCGGCCAGCCTCGCGGTGCGCAAAGCCACCGCTACGATCCCGATCGTGATGGCGACCGGCGCGGACCCGGTTGGCTTCGGCCTGGTACAAAGTCTGTCCCGCCCCGGCGGCAACGTCACGGGACTCGCGAACTTCGCCGAAGAGTTGGCGTCGAAGCAGCTCGACGTGATCCGCGAATTGCTGCCGCGTCTTGTACGCGTCGCCACCCTCGTCAATGTCGGGAACCCGCTGCATGTGCCGCAATTGCGAGAGATGCAGGCCGCTGCGGCTAAGGCGTCGCTTGCGTTGGGGCATTTCGATTACCGCGTTCCGGAAGACCTGGAGCGAGCCTTCAGCGAATTCGTCCATGCGAAAGCCGACGCGCTTCTGGTACCGCCGGACACGACCTTCTCCAGCAATGTGGTGCGCATCACGGAATTGGCAGCCAAGGCGCGCCTGCCGGCGACTTACGGCGACCGCCGCGCCGTCGAGGCCGGTGGCCTGCTGAGTTACGGCCCCAACGTGGTGGAGAACTATCGCCGCTCGGCGATCTACGTGGACAAGATCTTGAAGGGCGCCAAGCCCGCGGAACTGCCGGTCGAGCAGCCGACGAAGATCGAGCTGGTCATCAACCTCAAGACCGCCAAGGCGCTCGGCCTCACCGTGCCGCCGACACTGCTCGCCCGCGCCGACGAGGTGATCGAATAGAGTTGCGGTTTGTTGCAGTGCATGAGTCTGGTTATGGCACATCGCGACCGTTCGTTGCGAAGCACCAATTCGGTCGCTATCGGAGACATAGCGGACGTGCCACCACCTATTCGGATGTCCTGGTTAAATCCGCAACGATGCCTCGCTCGAGGCTTACGGAGGCGATGAGAATGAGACGACGCGAATTTATCAAGTTGCTCACCGGCGCGGCGATTGCCGCACCCCGCGCGGCCATCGCGCAAGCTCCGCCGAAAGTCTTTCACCTCGGTACGCTTGCACCTGGTGCGCCGCTGGATGAGAAGAACCCGCTCACCGCGATCCTGCTGAAGGCACTGGAACACCATGGCTATACGCTAGGCAAAAATCTAACGTTAGAGGCTCGGGGCGCGGCTGGCGAGGTCGGTAAGCTGCCGGAGATGGTCCGCGGAATGAAGGCGGGCCAAGTCGATGTGATCATAGCCGCAGGTTTTCCAGTCATACTCGCGTGCAAGGTTGCGAATGTGCCTACGGTTGTCGCCTTTGGCGGCGGCGATCCGGTCGCCACGCACCTTATCGACAGCTCAGCACGGCCAGGCGGCAACATCACAGGCATTTCCGATAATGCGACGACGCTCTCGACCAAGCGTCTTGCGCTCATCAAACAAGTGGTCCCGAAGCTGCAACGAGTCGCAATGCTGTGGAACAGGGACGACCTCGGCATGAGCTTGCGTTACGACGCGTCCGCCGGGGCCGCGCGCTCGATTGGGGTGACGGTTCAGCCGCTCGGCGTGCGCGCACCCGACGACTTCAATGGGGTGTTCGAAGCCATGGATCGCGACCCGCCTGACGCCATCCTTCTGGTCGCCGACGTGCTCACAAATCTCAACCGCAAGCGCGTCTTCGATTACGCCGCCGCGCACCATATTCCGGCACTTTACGAATACGATATCCCATGGGTGCACGACGGCGGCTTGATGTCATACGGGCCTGATCTGCAGGAATGCTTTGAGCGCGCCGCCGATCTGACCGCGCGCATCTTTGGTGGCACCCGGCCGGGCGATCTGCCGTTCGAGGAGCCGACACGCTATAAGCTGGTCATCAATCTCAAGGTCGCTAAGACCACGGGCATCGAATTGCCTATGAATTTTGTGGCGCTGGCCGACGAGGTGATCGAGTAAGCGCAGGTTTTGCTGCGGTTGCTCACGACCGGTTCTGGCACTTAACGGACCTTCCAACCGCGACGTTTGACGTCCGCTTTCAAGGGTAAAGCGAACATGGCTTAAGCATGGCGCATTGTCCGCTTATGACCCGATGCGGTCATGCGGGAACGTTTGACTGTCGGCTCGATGGAGGGGTTAGGCCGCGTTGAGCGCACTGATGGTGACGTAGTACCCGTCAGGATCTCGGAGCGAAAACTCCGCGGTTCCAGTGCTGGGATTCACGTGTGGCTCTTCTTCCAGCCGGCTGACGAGCGCGCGCGCCCTTGGCAAAGCTACGTCAAAGTTGTCGATCCGGAAGAACAAGAGCAGGCCGTTGCCAGGCTTGGCGTGGTCGGGGCTTGTCAACGACGGATGCTCGTGGGCGCCCCACTCGTGGAGACAGAGCAATACCGTTCCATCCGAGTCGAGGATTTGCCCGAAATAGTCGTGGGCAGGAGCCGTCTCCGGCAGGCCAAGTAGCGACTGGTACCACTTGAAGCTGCGGGGCACGTCAGCCACGCCAATGATCGTCCACGTGCGCTTCATAGATCCCTCTGCGGCTCGCGTTCGACATGAGCGCCGGCTGGAGGCGAGCGGAGCTTGCCGGAAGAGCAACCCGTCCTGGTGCCGTGCGCGCCGATGCTTCAAGGTCGCACGTCGTCTAGGCCACCACCAGCAGGACGAGCAACCCGCTCACCTGAGCTCGGCAATGCGCTTGCGAACGCGGCCAGCGAGCGCACGGTTACGTCGCGTCGCTTGCTCAAAGATACCTTCTGACGCATATACGCGGACCTTTTTCGCAAGGCTGCCGTGTACGTCGACAAGATCCTGAAAGGCGCCCAGCCCGCCGATTTGCCGGTCGAGCAGCCAACTCGTTTCCAACTGGTCATCAATATGAAGACCGCCAAGGCGCTCGGTTTGACGGTACCGCCCGCCTTCCTGGCGCGGGCCGACGAGGTGATCGAATAAGGGGCTACCCTGCTGCGATTGCTCACAGCCGCTCCTCACGCAGCGCAAATAAATCAGTCGCGAACGGATCAAAGCGGACATCGCGCGGCCATTCACTGCCGCTGCCCGGTGTCCTTCACTGTGCGCGCACCCTGGCGTAGGATGATCCTCGATCCACGTTTATGCGCTCACGTCCTGGTTTCGAGTTGAGTGATGAGCGTAGCGAGACGCGCTGGGAGCGGTGCCGCGAGTGCGGGTTCGTATTGGAGCTTGAGGAAGCGCGTCCAGTACGCCACGAGGCGGCGCTGGGCTGCTGCGGCCACGAGGCGGCGCTGGGCTGCTGCTGCTGCGGCTCGCGCGTCCCGCTTCTGCTGGGAGCGGTCGATCGCCGCCACGACGAGGACCACGGCGATCCCGATCGCGATCAACATTTCGTACAATATCATCCGTTCGCCTCCCTCGTTAGCTGTGGGAACCGAACCACTGGCTTATTTTCTAAAGTTCCACTTCTCCAACGCGAGAACTAAACCCGATCGCCATAACCAGCGTGATGGCAGCAAGCTCAAGCCAAACGGCTCCCTCCTCTCCCGAACTTTGAACACGCTGACCTTGTGTCGGGTTCCCGACACGCGCGAAAATCTTTGGGCGAGGGTGAGGCAGGGCTCGCGGCTAGAGGATCGTTTCATTGGCCCAGCCAAATGTTTCTCACTCTCGCCTCGTCTGCTGCGCCCAAGTTCCAGGGTCAGGGCGGACTTGGCGAGAGTTCTGCCCGGTTGTCCGCTTTCGGCGCGAGGCGGACATGCGGCGGCAGCGGGGGGAGGATCGCTCGGTCGCAATTGACCCATAGCGGTCATAAGCCGGGTCTAAATTCCGCAGAGCAGCAGTCTCCTGGCGTTACCTTGACGTGCTATCCTTGGAACGGGCACGGCAACGCGATTCAGAGCATTTCAGGTCTGGCCCAAAGACTTTCCGGCCTCCCTGCGGCAGCTTGAGCGCGCGGTAGACCGGCGGCGCCGAAGCGGGGAGGAAGCCCGATGTCCGGCATGAGACGGCGCGAGTTCATCACGCTGCTCGGCGGCGCGGCGGCCGCCTGGCCGTTCACGGCGCGGGCGCAGCAGTCCGCGTTGCCGGTAGTCGGATTCCTCAGCAGCCGCTCACCCGGCGAGTCGAGCGAGGTGGTCGCGGCGTTCCGACGTGGTTTGCGCGACTCCGGATTTATCGAGGGACAGAATCTGTTGATTGCCTTCCGATGGGCGGACGGCCGTTATGACCGCTTGCCGGCACTGGCGGCCGAGCTCGTCCAGCTACGCGTGGCAGCAATGTTTGCTGCGGGTGGGCCTCCGGCGGCATTTGCCGCCAAAGCGGCAACGCAGGCAACTCCCGTCGTCTTCTCGGCAGTTAACGACCCGGTCCGCCTTGGACTTGTAGCGAGCCTCAACCGACCGGGGGGTAATCTTACCGGTACGAACAGCTTCACGGTCGAGCTTGCGGCGAAAGGCATTCAGCTCCTGAAAGAACTGGTGCCTGCAACTACTTTAGTTGCGTATCTCGTAAATCCTTCCAATCCAAGCGTTGAGAATTACGTGAAGGAAGCCGCGACAGCCGCGAGCGCTCTGGGGATTGCTGTCCGTGTGCTCAATGCCAGCACGGAGCCGGAGCTGGATGACGCCTTCGCATCATTAGCAAAGCTGGGCGCTGGTGGGCTTGTCGTGCCTGGCGAGCCGTTCTTTGACAGCCAGCGTGACAAGATCGTGGCGCTCGCCGCGGGACACGCCATCGCCGCGGTT
>VAZL01000460.1 GCA_005883445.1 Alphaproteobacteria bacterium
ATCCACGTCGGCCGCACCGGTGCGCTCACGCCCATTGCGCGTCTGGAGCCGGTGACCGTCGGCGGCGTCGTGGTGTCCAACGCGACGCTGCACAACGCCGACGAAATCGAACGCCTCGGCGTGCGCATCGGCGACACGGTGACGATCCAGCGCGCCGGCGACGTCATTCCGCAGGTCTTGGGCGTGGTGCTGGAGAAGCGCCCGAAATCGTCGAAGCCTTACAAATTTCCGAGCCGCTGCCCATGTTCGCTTCACACTCCGGTCATGCGCGATACGACCGCGACCGGCGAGGAAGGGGCGGTCACGCGCTGCACCGGCGAGTTCGCCTGCCCGTCGCAGAAAGTCGAACATCTGAAGCATTTCGTCTCCCGCCGGGCCTTCGACATCGAGGGGCTGGGCGAGAAGCAGATCACGCTGTTCTTCGAGCAGGGTTGGGTAACGGAGCCGGCCCACATCTTCACGCTCGAAGCGCGCAATCCGAAAATCAAGCTTGAGGAGCAGGAAGGCTTCGGTGCATTGTCGGTCCGCAACCTGTTCAATGCGATCGCGGCGCGGCGCGAGATTCCGCTCGAGCGCTTCATCTACGCACTCGGCATGCGTCACGTTGGCGAGACGACCGCGCGGGCGCTCGCGCGCGGCTATGGGTCATGGCAGGCGTTCCACGACGCCTGCCTGAACATCGCCAGAGGCGATGCCGAGACGCGGGCCGAGATGGACAATCTCGACCAGATCGGCGAAACGGTGATTGACAGCATCGCCGCCTATTTCGGCGAGGAGCACAATCGCGGCATCGTCGAGCGGCTCACGAAACAAGTGCAAATCCTCGATGCCGAAAAGCCGGCAGCCGATTCGGCGGTCGCCGGCAAGACCGTGGTCTTTACCGGCTCGCTCGAGAAGATGACGCGCGAAGAAGCAAAAGCCATGGCCGAACGCCTTGGCGCCAAGGTCGCGGGCTCGGTGTCGCAGAAGACCGATTATGTGGTGGCGGGTCCCGGCGCGGGCTCGAAGCTCGGCAAGGCCAAGGACCTCGGGGTGGCGGTGCTGAGCGAAGACGAGTGGTTCGACCTGGTAGGCCACAGCTCCTCGTAGCGCGCGAGACGCGGGTCCTTTTTGGCAGCAAAAGGCGCAATCAAGAAACTCGCCCGCAAGCACCGGCGAGATGCTAAACGGTACCGAGTCACGCCGGAAATAACCTTTCGCGAATGAACGATCCCAACAAAACGTCTTTCGTCGGCCGCTCCATGCCGCGCCGCGAGGATCGCCGCCTGCTGACCGGCCGCGGACAATTCATCGCCGATCTCGACCTGCCGCATATGTTGCACGCGGTCTTCGTCAGAAGCCCGGTCGCGCACGCGCGCATCCGCGGCGTGGACCTGTCGCGCGCCGCCTCGGCGCCGGGCGTCGCCTGCGTGCTCAGCGGCGCGGACCTGCTGCAGCTCTTGCCGCCGGTGCCGGACACGCAGCTCTCGCTCCCCAGAAAATGGACCACGCTCGTACAGCACAAGTTCATCAATCCCCAACAACCCCTGTTGGCTCACGACAAAGTCCGGCATGTCGGCGAGGCTGTTGCGGTGATCGTGGCGCAGAGCCGCTACGCCGCCGAAGATGCGGCTCAATTGGTCACCCTCGATCTCGATCCCCTGCCGGCCGTGGTCGACCCGGAATTGGCGTTGCGCCCGGGCGCCCCGATCATCCACGACAAATTCCAGACCAACCTCATTGGCGCCTTCACCATCGGCAAGGGCGACATCGCCGCCGCGTTCGCGCGCTCTCCACACAAACTGCAACGCCGATTCCATCACCACCGCTATGCCGCCGCGCCGATGGAATGCCGCGGCGTCGTCGGCGTCCACGATCCGCGGACCGATTGCGTGACGATCTGGTCGGCGACCCAAGTCGTTCACTGGGTGCGCCGCGAGGCGGCCGCGGTCTTGCAGCTCCCGGAGGCGCGCATACGCTGTGTTGCGCTCGATGTCGGCGGCGGCTTCGGCGTCAAGGGACACGTCTACCCGGAAGACTTGTTGATTCCGTTCTTGGCGCGCAGGCTGGAGCGCCCGGTCCAGTGGATCGAGGACCGGCGCGAGCACCTGATGTGCTCCTGTCATTCACGCGACCAGATGCACGACGTCGAGGTGGGCTTCGACGACGAAGGCCGCATCCTGGCGCTGCGCGACCATTTCATCGTCGATTGCGGCGCGTGGAATCCGATCGGCGCCGGCGTGGTCTACAACACCGCGGTGCATCTCCTCGGTCCCTACAAGATCGACGCTGTCGCGATCGATGCCAGGATCGCCGCAACCAACAAGGTTCCGAACGCGCCTTACCGGGGGGCAGGGCGCCCGGAAGCCGCCTTTGCGATGGAGCGGATCGTCGATCTCGTGGCCGGCGAGCTCGGCCTCGAGCCCGCCGAAGTGCGCTTGCGCAACATGATCCGGGCCGACGAAATGCCCTATCGCGTGGGCATGCCCTATCGCGACGGCGAACCCATCGTCTACGACGGCGGCGATTATCCGCGGGCGCTGCGGCAGGCGCTCGATGCGCTCGGCGGTGTCGCGGCGTTTCGCCAGCGCCAGGGCGCGGCGCGGCAGGAGGGTCGTTACCTCGGTCTCGGCATCGGCTGCTATGTCGAGGGAACCGGCGTGGGTCCGTTCGAGAGCGCGATGGTGCGGATCGATCCTTCGGGCAAGATCTTCGTGTCGTCCGGCGCCTGCCCCCAGGGCCAGGGCATGGAGACGATTTTTGCGCAGGTCGTGGCCGATGCCTGGTGCGTCGATCCCGCCGACGTGGTCATGTCGCTTGCCGACACCGCGGCGATCGCCATCGGGTTCGGGACCATCGCGAGCCGCAGCACCGTGACCTTGTCGGCGGCCATTCACGGTGCAAGCGAACGATTGCGCGCGAAGGTGTTCGCCATCGCCGCCAATCTCCTGGAATGTGCGGTTGGCGACCTCGAGCTCCGCAAGGACGGCGTCGGCATCGTGGGCGTGCCGGGCGCCCACGTCTCGCTCGCGGCGGTGGCGCGAGCAGCCCGTCCCGGCTGGGATCACGGCCGGCCGCCGGGTATCGATGCCGGGCTCGAGGAAACCTACTATTACGAGCCGCCTACGGTCACATGGTCGTATGCCGCGCACATCATCGCCCACGATTGTGGCGTGGTGGTCAATCCCATGCTGGTCGAGGGCCAGATCGTCGGCGGCGCCGCTCAGGGCATCGGCGGCGCGCTGTTGGAGGAATTCAACTATGATCTCGAGGGCCAGCTACTCGCCGGTTCGTTCATGGATTACATGCTTCCGACTGCCTGCGAAATTCCGGACATGCAGCTCATCCACCAACATTCGCCGTCGCCGCTCAATCCCCTCGGCGTCAAGGGCGTTGGCGAAGGCGGGCCCATCGCGCCCCCGGCCGTGATTGCAAACGCCGTGTCCGATGCGCTGCGCCCCTTCGCCCTCGAGTTCAATCGCACCCCGATAAAGCCGCAAATCATCCTGCAGGCGGTTCGATCGGCATCACAGCCTCGCTGACGGCGCCGCTGCCGCCGGAAACTAGCGCCGCACGAGCGTCCAAACCGCGACCGCCGTTGCGACACCGAACGTCAGCATGAGCAGCAGCATCGGCATCGCGTCCGATGCATGCGCGGTGACGTGCCCCCCGAGCTGGGCGGCCGCGGCGCCGATCGCCATCTGGATGAAGCCGGTCGCACCGGACGCGGTGCCGGCCACTTGCGGGCGGATGCTTACGGCGCTGGCGATCGATGTCGGCAGCAACAGACCATTGCCGACGCCGATGACGATTTGGGGCAGGAAAATCGTGGCCATCTCCCAGCCTGGGAGCGCGACATAGACCAGCACGTTGAGCAAACAGCCGATGATGGTGAGCGCGATTCCCCACCAAATCAAAGCATCGATGCTGAAGCGCGCGGTCAGCCGCGACACCGCAAAGTTGCCGGCCATGAATCCGATCGAGGGAATGAAGAACCACAGGCCGTATTCGGCCGACGTGTGTCCCAGAAGTGTCACCACCACGTGGGGCGCGCCGCCGAGAAAGCTGAAGAATGGCGCCGATCCGAACCCCGCGCACAGCGCGTAGCCGAAGAAGCGCGGGCTTGACGCGAGCGCTGCGAGATCGGTGCGGAAATGACCCTCCCAGCTCGGCATCGGGGACAGGCTGCGCGTCTCCGGCAAGGCCAGCGCCGCCCAGGCGAAGACCGTGAAGCTCACGCCGGCGGAAAACACGAAGATCGCCTCCCAGCCAAATAGGGTGTCGAGAATGCCTCCGATCAGCGGGGCGACCATCGGCATCAGCACGACGACCGAGGTCACCAGCCCGATCATGGAGGCGGCGTGTTCGCGATCATAAAGATCGCGGATGATCGCGCGGCCGATGGTCTGTCCGGTCGAGGCGCCGAGCGATTGCGCGACGCGCGCGACCACGAGGTTTGCGATGTTTGCCGCGAAGATGGCGGCGGTGCTGGCGAGGCTCGCGAGCGCCAGGCCCGCCAGCACGACCGGCCGTCGGCCGAAGCGGTCGGACAGCGGTCCGAACACGAGCTGCGCCGCCGCCAAGCCCATGAGATAGAGCGAGACCGCGAGCTGCACGCTGGCGGGATCGGCGGCGAATTTCGTCGCCAGCCCCGGCAGCGCCGGCACCAGGATATTCAGCGAGAGTGAGCCCACGCCCGCCATCGCGATCAGCAGGGCGAGCAGCCGCCACGGCGTGCGGCGCGCCTCGCTCCGTGTTTTTCGCGCCGGATCGAACAAAGGGATTGCCCTGGGACTTCAGGGTCGCCCGAGCGGGCGGGCGGCGACCGCGAGCCAAGCGCGGCTGTCGGCGTCGAGAAGCGGTGATAACGCCTCGACGACACGGGCATGATAGCGGTCGAGCCAGGCGGCCTCCTCCGGCGTGAGCAGCTCGGGCACGATCAGCCGCCGGTCGATCGGCGCGAGCGTGAGCGTCTCGAATGCGTTGAGCGGTTTCTCGCCGCCGGGCACGGGCGCGGCGGCGACCACCAGCACCAAATTCTCGATGCGGATGCCGTAGGCCCCGGCTTTGTAGTAGCCGGGCTCGTTCGACAGGATCATGCCGGGCTTGAGCGCGGCGGTGCCGAGCTTGGAGATGCGCGCGGGGCCCTCGTGCACCGAA
>VAZL01000068.1 GCA_005883445.1 Alphaproteobacteria bacterium
GAGCTTGCTCTCGCGGTAAGTGTAAACATTGACGTCGCCCGACTGGGCGAACGCTGAGCCGGCACCAATGATCGCATTTACGACCACGGCACCACGCGCGAGCGCGCGAACGGTCTTCATCGCCAATCCTCCATCGCGACCTTCGCTTGACGTAGGGGAGGGAGCGGGCCGGCGTCAAATGGATTGGCTCCGCATCTTCAATATCTTAGATGAATTCCAGTGTGCCCCCTCGGTTAGAACGATTCGAAGAAAGCTGATTATGCGTTGAGGACGCGTCGCGATCCCGCTCGTGCGGCGGGGCCGCAGCCGACATGCGGCAACGGGTCTCAGCGCACGACAATGTGAGACGCTGGATGAGATGCTGGCGACAGCGCGGCAATCTCGGCGATCAGTTTCTTGATGATGGCGCGGCCGAACGAATTGAAGTTCTCGGCCACCAGAACGAACGCGCCCGGGCCGCCGATAACGTTGTCTTGGTAGTATTTCTCGAGGCCGCCAGGCGGATTGGTATGCTCGGCGTTCCACGGCACCGGCCGGTCGCTCAGGATGACGAGCCCATTGATGACGACCCCTTTGGCAACGGTCTCGTCGCGCGCAAGCTTCACGTCACGGCCCGCATTGTTGGTGCCGTCGCCAGAGACGTCGATGGTACGGCGAGCGGCGCCGAATGGGGCACGCTCCAACTGAGCGGCCGCGAACTCGATGCCGCCGCTGATCGAGGTACGGTCGGCGAACGAGCGAGGCAATTCCAGGAGTTGATCGCCGAATTTGCGTGCCGCGTCGGGGCCGTCGATGATGGTCCAATCAATCACCAGCTTTTGTGCACCAAAGCCCGACCATTCGACGAAGCAAAGGGCGATGCGCTGCTGCGGGCCGGATTTGATCGCATCCATCACGTGTGGATCGGAGATCGCAGCCGCGTAGCCTTCGCGCTGCAGCAGAAATTTAGGATGGTCGACGCTGCGCGACACGTCCGACGACAGCACGAGCAGCAGGTCGACTTGCTCCGCCGCAAACGCAAATGCCGTCTGGATCAGGATGAGCGCGGCCAGCGCCAGCATGCATCGAACAGGCACCCTCATGCATTTTCCGAGCCGGATCATGACCGTCCTTCCATGGCGTCGCCGCAGCGGCGTCGTCCAGTGGCGCTGAGGCGGCAGCTTGCAGGATAGCCGATTCCGATTGGCTTGCGCATGGGGTAAGGCACCACGGCGGTCAAATTGAGATCATGTCCCCGCTGATGCTAGGGAATTTGGCCTGCTGCGAGGCGAAAAGCGTTGTGGCCGTTTCTTTATCTCGCGACGCCCATTGTCACGCCGCAAGCGCGCGCATGATGGAATAGAGCGCGGACTGACCCTCGAAACCGATGCCCGGCCTGTCGGACAGAGGGAGATAGCCGCGCTCCAACTTGGCGTCATCGGCAAAGCCGCCGAAGGCGCCGAATACGCCGGGATAGGATTCCGCGCCACCGAGACCGAAACCGCCGGCAATCGCGAGCGACATCTGGTTGCCGCCGTGGGGGAACAATGCACGGCGCGGCCAGCCGTGGCGCTCGACCATCGCGACGGTGCGCGCGTACTGCACGATGCCGTAGGCCTGCGGCGGATCGACCTGGATGACGTCGTTGCGGTCCGCGCGCAACCCGCCAAAACGAACGAGATTTTCCACGTCCTGCGTCGAAAAAAGATTTTCTCCGGTTGCGAGAGGGGGATCATACGCGTCGGCGATCTCCGCGAGCAGGGAAAAATCGAGCGGATCGCATGGCTCCTCGAACCAGCGCAGCCGGAACGGCGCGAGCGCCTTGGCGTATGCGAGGGCTTCCTCGCGGCCGAACTTGGAGTTGGCATCGACCGCGAGCTGCGCATGCGCGGGCAAGATCGTCTTGACGGCTTCTATTCGGCGCACGTCCTCGGCGAGCGGGAGGCCTCCGACCTTCATCTTCACCATTGTGTAACCGGCGTCGAGATGGCGACGCATCTCGTCCTGCAGATCTTCGACGGTCTGGCCCGGGGCGTACCAACCGCCGCCAACGTAGCAGAAGACCTTGGTGGCGGACTTGCCGCCGTTGTAACGCTCGGCAAGCACGCGGTGGAGCGGTTTGCCGGCGATCTTCGCGACTGCATCCCAAACGGCGACTTCGATCGTGCCGATTGCGATCGAGCGCTCGCTGTGACCGCCGGATTTTTCCCGTTGCATCATGACGGCGAGAACTTTTGCGGGATCGAAGTTTTCTTGTGTCTCGTCGAGGAGGCATCGCGGATCAGCGGCGAGGATGCGAGGGATGAAGCGCGCGCGCATTGCCGCGCCGCAGGCATAGCGGCCGGTCGAGTTGAAGGCGAAACCGACCACGGGCTTGCCATCGCGCACCACATCGGTGATGACCGCCACGACCGAGGTCGTCATTTCGGAAAAATCGAAGCTCGAATTCCTGATGTCCGACTTGAGCGGGACCGCGTGTTCACGGATGTCGACGATACGCATCTGGGCTTTATTCCTGGTGATTCCTGTTACAGTGCGGCCTGCAAGCTCGAAGGTTCTATTCCGCTCAAACCTCCGTTTGCGCAGGAGCCGAGGGGCGCTTGGGTTGTTGATACTTCAGCAGGTCGCACGCCTTGACCGCATAGCAATCCACGCCGATCCACCAGAGGAGATGACTATGGCCGCCACCGATCGTTTCGATGTTCCCCCGGAAATGCGGGCGTTTGCGGAAAAGAGTGTCGAGCAGGCGCGGCAGGCCTTTGACGGCTTTATTTCCGCGGCGCACCAAGCGATGAGCGCGTTCGAAGGGCAGGCCGAGACCGCCCGCAAGGGGGCCAAGGACGTAACCGAAAAGGCGATGACTTTCGCCGAGCGAAACATCGCGAGCGGGTTCGAATTTGCCCAGGAACTGATGCGGGCGAGAGACATCCAGGACGTGTTGCGACTGCAGGGCGACTATATCAAGCGCCAGATGCAGGTGTTGACCGAGCAGGCGAGGGAACTAGGCGAGAGCACCAGCAAGGCGGCAAAGGACGCGGCTGCGCCGAAACGCTGATGGTCGCCTGCTGCGAGCCAGTTCAGGTCGAAAAAAGGCTGGTACAACCGACACTTGATTGTGCAGCGCAATATTTCTGTTGCATTGCACCAAACCAGCGAGTATATCATCCTCAACAGACGGCTGTGGCGTTTCCAATGTCAGGACGACGGCACGGGCCTGTTATCACCGAAGCACGGATCGGCTGTGGGCGCAGATCTGTGCGATGCCGGATCATCGCCCTCCAAAGGACCGATCTATGAGCGAGGCCATCGACACGAGCCTATCCAAGTCCAGATCGAAGGCGGCGGCCCAGCCGGCCGCGTTCGAGATGCCGAAATTCGAACTCCCCAATTTCGAGATTCCCAAGATGGAAATCCCGGCCGCGTTCCGCGAGATCGCCGAGAAGAGCGTCTCGCAGGCAAAGGAAACCTACGAAAAGATGAAGTCAGCCGCCGAAGAGGCGACGGACGTGCTCGAGGACACCTACGCAGCTGCGAGCAAGGGCGCCTCCGACTACGGCCTCAAGGTGATCGAGGCGGCGCGCGCCAACACGAACGCCGCATTCGACTTCGCGACCCAGCTGATGACCGTCAAGTCGCTGTCCGAAATGGTCGAGCTTTCGACCGCGCATACGCGCAAGCAATTCGAGGCCCTGGCCACTCAGTCCAAGGAGCTTGCCGCGATCGCACAGAAAGTGGCCACCGACTCCGCCGAGCCCGTCAAGGAAAGCTTCGGCAAGGTCTTCAAGAAGGTCGCCTGAGTTTCACGACCTGCGTTCGTTGTAGCGTTGAGCCCGGGCTTGTCGCCCGGGCTTTTTTCATCGGGAGTGGAAGCAGCGGAACCGTTGCCAGCCCGCCATAGGGCGTCCTTAAAGCGCGTTCACGCCGTCTTCGACAGGCTATGGACGCGCGTGAGAACGCGCTTGAGGAGGGCGAGGGAAATCAACACCTTGTCAAAGCAGGGTGGGGCTCCTAGGTTGCCCCGCGATCGAAGACGCGTGCAGCTGTAGCTCAGTTGGTTAGAGCGCTTGGCTGTGGACCAAGAGGTCGGTGGTTCGAGTCCACCCAGCTGTACCAAATGCGCCGCGTCGCTCTTGGCCGCGACATTTCCCCTGTCTTCAAGCGGTGCGCGTAGCAACGAAGCGCGCCGCGGCTTTAAGCACGTCTGCGTCGCTGCCGAAGGCGCTCAGCGCGGCCTGCGCCTCGCTGACCAGGTTTTCGAGCCGCCGCCGCGCAGCCGCGGGTCCGAGCACGCCGACCAGCGTTGCCTTATGGGCGGCCGCGTCCTTACCGGTGGCTTTGCCGACCGTCGCCGGATCGCCCTCGACGTCGAGCAGGTCGTCGGCGATCTGGAATGCCTCGCCAAGAGCGGAACCGTAATGCTCAAGCGCCGCCCGCTGGCTTGGATTGGCCTTGCCCAGGATGGATCCGGCAAGACAGCCGAAGCGCAGGAGCGCTCCCGTCTTCATTGCCTGCAAGACCTTGACATCTTGTTCGCTGAGCTCGGGCGGAGCGGCATCGAACCGCCCTTCGGCCGCGAGGTCGAGCATTTGCCCGCCCACCATTCCGCCTAGCCCGGCGGCGCGCGCGAGCGCCGAGACGAGTTCAAGCCTGACCTCGACGTCAGGATGCGTCTCGGGACGCGAAAGAATGTCGAAGGCGAAGGTGAGAAGGCCGTCGCCCGCCAGAATGGCGCTGGCCTCGTCGAATGCCTTGTGCGCGGTTGGCCGGCCCCGTCGCAGGTCGTCATTGTCCATGGCGGGGAGATCATCGTGAGCCAGCGAATAGCAATGCACGCATTCCAGCGCTGCGCCCGCCATCAGCGAATTTTGGCGCGAGACATCGAACAGCGCCGCCGATTCCACCACCAGGAACGGTCGCAAGCGCTTGCCACCGCCAAGGCTTGCATAGCGCATGACGTCAAGCAGCCGCACCGGCCGCGCCCGTTCGCCGTCGATGGGGGTCGTCGCGAGCAGGCGATCGAGCAGCGCTTGGGTGTCGCGGGCAACTCGAGCGAGCCGGTCCTGAAAGGTCGCATCGGCGTGAACGGCCGATTTTTTCACAGGATCCACGCGGGCCATGCGTTCCGCCCCCAGAGCGCGTTCAGCGGGAGGTAAATTCCAACCTTGCGTCCGAACGCGCGCTAACTCGTTAAGTTGGCGCCCTTTTTGGGCGGCCGACCGGCATCCACACAGCCCGCATGCGGGCCGCCCGGCAATTTAGCAAGGGCGACCCGCCCGTCCAAACTTTTCCTAACCCAATTCATTGAATATGTTGAATTGTTTTTGCTGACCCGGTCGGCGGGGCCTGGGATCGGCCGCTATGCCAGAGATACCGCGGAGGCTTTGCTCGCGTGATAGCTGCTGCTTCGATTGCGCTTGCGGTCTGGCTCTATCTGCTGCTCGCCCGCGGAGCCTTTTGGCGCTGCAGCGAACGCGACGATTGGGGGCAGGCAGAACTCCCGGCATGGCCGCGGGTCGCAGCCGTGGTGCCGGCTCGCAACGAGGCGGACTGCATCGGCGACAGCATCGGATCGCTCCTCGCGCAGGACTATGGCGGTGAGTGGACGGTCGTCCTGGTCGATGACGACAGCAGCGATGGCACCGCCGAAATTGCGCGCCGGGTCGCGAACGCCGACACGCGACTGCGCGTCGTGAGGAGCCGCGGCTTGCCGGCGGGGTGGACAGGCAAGCTCTGGGCGGCAAAACAGGGGGTCGATGCCGCCTCGGCGCTGCCGCAGCCGCCGGATTATCTGCTGCTCACAGACGCCGATATCGTGCACGCGCCCGATTCCGTCAGCCGTCTGGTCGCGCACGCCGAGCGGCAGCACCTCGTGCTGACGTCGCTCATGGTCAAGCTCAACTGCGAAAGCTTCGCCGAGCGCGCAACTATTCCGGCATTCATCTTTTTCTTCCAGATGCTCTATCCATTCTCCTGCGTGAATCGACCGGAGAGCGCAGTCGCGGCGGCCGCCGGCGGCTGCATGCTGGTCCGCGCTGACGCCCTTCGCAAGGCCGGCGGGATCGAGGCCGTACGCGCAGCTCTCATCGACGACTGCGCCTTGGCGAAAGCCCTCAAAGCCCAGGGACCGATCTGGCTCGGATTGACCGAGCGCGTGCGCAGCGTCCGTTGTTACCCCGCCGGTGCCGATATCCGCCGCATGGTGGCGCGTTCGGCCTATGCGCAGCTGCGCTACTCGCCGCTTCTCCTGTTGGCAATGATGGCACTGATGGCCTTGACTTTTCTCGTACCTCCGTTGGCGGCGATTTTTGGCAGCGGCGCGGCGCGCTGGATTGGAGCTGGAAGCTGGGCGCTGATGTTCGTCGCCTTTCAGCCGACGTTGCGGTTCTACCGGCTGTCACCCTTATGGGGTCTCGCGCTGCCTGTTATTGCCTTGCAGTACATGCTCTTCACCCTCGATTCGGCCTATCAATATGTGCGAGGACAGGGCGGAAGCTGTAAGGGTCGGATGCAGGCCAACGTCTCGGAGCGGCGATGATCACCCCCGCCGAAGCGCGATCGGGCAAAGGCCACCGGGACGAGAATTTTCCGGTGGCATCACGGCTGATTCACCCGCGCCATCGGGCGCCGATCCTCGCATTCTACGAATTCGTGCGTACCGCCGACGATATCGCCGACCATTCCGCGCTTGCGCCGCAGGAAAAGCTTGCGCTGATCGATCGGCTCGAAGCGACCTTGCTTGGCAAAAGCAACGACGATCCCGTCGGCGTCGCTTTGCGCTCGCAGCTCGCGGCACGCCAGCTCTCGCCGCGTCACGCGCAAGATTTGCTCGCCGCGTTTCGACTGGATGTGACCAAGCTGCGTTACCGCGACTGGGACGATCTGATCGGTTATTGCACGTATTCCGCGATGCCGGTGGGGCGTTTCGTGCTGGACGTTCACGGCGAGAGCCGTGCCACCTGGCGCGCCAATGATGCGCTCTGCGCGGCGCTGCAAATCATCAATCACCTGCAGGATTGCGGAAAGGATTACCGTCAGCTCAACCGCGTCTACATTCCCCTTGACGCCTTCGCCCAAACCGGCGCGAGCGTGGACGAACTCGGCGCTGGTCGTGCGTCCGCGCGCCTGCTCCAATGCATCCACCAGCTGGCGTCTCGCACCGGCGCGCTGCTGCGCGACAGCAAGGCGTTTTCCGCCAGCGTCGAGGATACGCGGCTCGCTTTGGAGGTCGCGGTCATTCAGACTTTCGCGGAGCGGCTGGTGCGATTGCTGGCCCAACGCGATCCGCTGAGCGAGCGCGTCCACCTCGGGAAGGCGGGAGTCGCGGGGTTCGGCGTTCTCGGCCTATTATGGGGCGCGACCCGCCGCGTCGGCCGCGTTTTCGCACCCGGCCACAAACCACAGGATGCGTGAACATTGGCGTTGGCAGAAGCTTCAGACACGGCTGCGGCCCAGCGGGCGTCGGGTAGCTCGTTTTACAACGCGATGCGCGTATTGCCGCGTGCGCAGCGCGAGGCGATGTTCGAGATCTATTCCTTTTGCCGCCAGGTCGACGACATCGCGGACTCGAGCGCGCCCTGTAGCGAACGGCGCGAGCAACTCCAGCGCTGGCGCGCCGACATCGATGCGCTTTACGCGGGCAGGCCGGTCCCCCGCACGCGCGGCCTAGTCGCGCCGGTGCGCGATTTCGGGCTGCGTCGTGAGGATTTCCATGCCGTGATCGACGGAATGGAAATGGACGTACTCGAGGATATCCGCGCGCCGGACGAGGCAACGCTGGACGCGTATTGCAATCGGGTCGCGAGCGCGGTGGGACGGCTGTCGGTGCGCGTCTTCGGAATGGAAGAGCAGGACGGCATTGCGCTTGCTCACCATTTGGGGCGCGCTTTGCAACTGACCAATATCCTGCGCGACATCGATGAGGATGCGGCGTTCGGACGTCTCTATCTGCCGAAGGAGGCATTGCGGGAGGCCGGCATCAATACGACCGATCCGATGGCAGTGCTGGCGAGCCCGATGCTCGGCGCGGTCTGCGCGCGCCTCGTCGAGCGTGCACGCGAGCATTTCGCGCAAGCAGACAAGGTCATGGCACGCAGCCCCCGCCGCTGCGTGCGCGCGCCGCGCATCATGGGCGAGGCCTATCGCCTGATTCTCGACAGCCTTGTCGCGCGCGGTTGGTCGCATCCCCGCCGCCCGATCCGCCTGCCGCGCTCGCGTCTGCTGTGGATCATCATGCGCCACGCCGTCATCTGATGCCGGGCTCCGTCCACGTCGTTGGCGCCGGACTTGCCGGGCTAGCTGCGGCCGTGCGTCTTGCAGGACGCGGGGCAAGCGTCGTCGTGCACGAGGCTGCCGGGGCGGCTGGAGGGCGCTGCCGGTCCTACCATGACCCGCTGCTTGATATGGTGATCGACAACGGCAATCACCTTCTGCTCTCGGGCAATCATGCCGCGCTGTCCTATCTCGAGACGATCGGCGCCGCGGGCAGGCTTGACGGTCCGGCGGCGGCCGAGTTTGCCTTCGTCGATCTTGCAAGCGGCGAGCGCTGGACGTTGCGCATCAACCGTGGGCGTGTGCCATGGTGGATTTTTGATCGCAACCGGCGCGTGCCGGGCACGACCGCGAGCGATTACCTTTCTTTTGCACGGCTGCTGTACGCCTCCGGCGAAAAAACCGTGTGCGAAGCCGTGAAATGCGCCGGCCCTCTCTACGAGCGTCTCGCGCGGCCGTTCTGGCTCGCGGCGCTCAACATCGAGCCGAAGGAGGGGAGCGCGCGCCTCGCCGGCGCCATCGTGCGCGAAACACTGGTGGCGGGAGGGAAGGCCTGCCGACCGCTGATCGCCCGCGACGGACTCGGGCAGGTCTTCATCGAGCCGGCGTTGCGCTTTCTCGGCGAGCACAACGTGAAGGTCGCGTTCGGGCACCGGCTGCGCGCCCTCGATTTCGACGGTGACAAGGTGGTGTCGCTCGATTTCGGCGACGAGAGGCTGGCGGCGGGCGCGGATGCCGTCATCCTCGCCGTGCCGCCAATCGTGGCGGCGGATCTGGTGCCCGACCTCAAGGCACCGTCCGAGTTTCGCGCCATCGTCAATGCGCATTTCCGCCTCGATCCGCCGCCTGGGCTTGCGCCCATCATCGGCGTCGTGAACGGAACCATCGAGTGGCTCTTTACCTTTGCCGATCGACTCTCGATCACGATCAGTGCGGCCGATCGCTTGCTCGATGCTCCGCGTGAGATGCTGGCGCAGAAGCTCTGGCAGGAGGTCGCCACTGTGACCGGTCTTCCCACCGCGCTGCCACCGTGGCAGATCGTGCGCGAGCGCCGCGCAACCTTTGCCGCGACGCCGCGCCAGAATGCCAAACGGCCCGCCGCCACGACGGCGTGGCGCAACCTTTGGCTTGCCGGCGATTGGACCATGACCGGTTTGCCGGCAACCATCGAAGGGGCCATCCGGTCCGGCAATCGGGCGGCTGATCTCGTTGGCCGATCGATGTTGGAGATGTCATGAACCGCGTGTCGCTCGAGCCCAAATCGTCCGCGTCGGCGTCCGCTGTCGACCACAGCGTCGAGGCGGCATGCCGCGCGCTCATCGCTCTGCAGCCGCCCGACGGACATTGGGTGTTCGAACTGGAGGCCGACGCAACCATCCCGGCGGAATACGTCCTGTTGCGGCACTATCTGGCCGAGCCGATCGACGCCGCGCTCGAAGCCAAAATCGCGGTCTATCTGCGCCGCATCCAAGGCGATCATGGTGGTTGGCCGTTATTCCACGACGGCGCCTTCGATATGAGCGGACGCCCCCCACATGGTCCGGGCGCGGGACGCCATTCGTGCGCGCGGCGGCGCCTCGCGCTCGAACGTGTTCACGCGGATGATGCTGGCGCTTTTCGATTTCATCCCCTGGCGCGCGGTTCCGGTGATGCCGGTCGAGATCATGCTGCTGCCGAAATGGTTTCCGTTCCACCTCGATAAGGTTTCCTATTGGAGTCGCACCGTCCTCGTGCCGCTGTTGGTGCTGCAGGCGCTCAAGCCGAGAGCGCGCAATCCCAAGGGGATCGCCATCGAGGAGCTTTTCCTCGAGCCGCCGCGCACGATCGGTCTCGCGCCGAAGGCGCCGCAACAGAAAGCGCTGTGGTTTTGGTTCTTCCGCGGCGTCGATCTCGTCCTTCGTTTCATCACGTTTCCCAAGCGTTTGCGACAACGCGCGATCGAGCGCGCATCGGCATGGGTTGCGGAGCGACTCAACGATGAGGATGGTCTCGGCGCCATTTTCCCGGCGATGGCGAACAGCGTGATGATGTTTGACGCGCTTGGCTATGGGGAACACCATCCCCAGCGGGCGATCGCACGCAAGTCGGTCGAGAAGCTCCTGGTCGTGCACGAGCACGAGGGCTATTGCCAGCCTTGCGTCTCGCCGATTTGGGATACCGCGCTCACCTGTCACGCCTTGCTCGAAGTCGGCGGCGATGGCGCCGCCGACCAAGCCCGCAAAGGTCTCGAATGGCTGCTGCCGAAGCAGATCCTGGACGTCAAAGGCGACTGGACCGCGCGCCGGCCCAATATCCGGCCCGGCGGCTGGGCGTTCCAATACGCAAATCCGCACTATCCCGACGTCGACGACACGGCGGTTGTGGTGATGGCGATGGATCGCGCGCAAGGCTCGGGCGCGCACGGTAAGTTTCGCGCATCGATTGCTACCGCACGGGAATGGATTTTGGGCATGCAGAGCGATAACGGCGCCTGGGGCGCGTTCGACGCCGACAACGAGTACTACTATCTCAACAACATCCCGTTCGCCGACCACGGCGCTTTGCTCGACCCGCCGACGGAAGACGTGACAGCGCGCTGCGTTTCGATGCTGGCGCAGATCGACGAGACGGCGCCGAAGAGCGCGGCGCTTGCGCGCGCAGTCGACTATTTGCGTCGCACGCAGATGGAAGAGGGAAGCTGGCATGGACGCTGGGGCATGAATTACATCTACGGCACCTGGTCGGTCTTGTGTGCCCTCAATGCCGCGGGCGTCGATCCTACTTCGCCTGAACTCCGCAGGGCGGTGGCGTGGCTTGTCAGGATCCAAAATCCGGACGGCGGCTGGGGCGAGGACGGCGCGAGCTATAAGCTCGATTATCGCGGCTATGAGCGGGCACCAAGCACGGCGTCGCAAACCGCTTGGGCACTGCTCGGCCTGATGGCGGCAGGAGAGGTCGACCATCCCGCGGTCAAGCGCGGGATCGACTATCTGGCACGCACGCAGGGCGACGATGGTTTCTGGAACGAGCCGCGCTACACGGCTACGGGCTTCCCGCGCGTGTTCTACCTGCGTTACCACGGCTACCCGAAATTCTTCCCGCTGTGGGCGCTCGCGCGCTACCGCAACCTCAAGAATGCCAATTCGCGCTCGATGCGGTACGGAATGTGACGCGTCATTCCCAGGGCTGCGAACCGGAACGACGAACTCACATCCGCTTGCGCTGTTGCGCGCGGCCGCCGGTCATTTTCCCGTTCAA
>VAZL01000461.1 GCA_005883445.1 Alphaproteobacteria bacterium
CAGCCGACGCCGCAATACGGGCACACGCTGTGGACCTCGCGGTCCGGGAACTGCGTGCGCACATTCGCGGCATCGACCAGCGTCGCAGGCATCAGCGCGCCGGTGGGGCAGGCTTGCACGCATTCGCCGCAGGCGACACAGGTCGACTCTCCCATGGGGTCGTCGAAGTCGAACACGATCTTTTCGCCGTAGCCGCGGCCGGCCATGCCGATCACGTCGTTGACCTGCACCTCGCGGCAGGCGCGGACGCAGAGATTGCATTGGATGCAGGCGTCGAGATTGACCGCCATCGCCGGATGGCTGCGGTCGGGGGCGGGGGCGGCGCGGCGCGGAAAGCGGCTCGCCGTCACCTTCTGCCGGTCGGCGGTTTGCCAGAATTCCGATTGCGGATCGTGCGCCACGTCCTTGGGCGGCTGGTCGGTGAGCAACAGCTCGACCACCATGCGGCGCGCGGTCTTGGCCCGATCGGTCTGGGTCTTGACCTTCATGCCCGGCGTGGGCGTGCGGATGCAGCTTGCCGCCAGCACGCGCTCGCCCTCGATCTCCACCATGCAGACGCGGCAGTTGCCGTCGGGGCGATAGCCGGGCTTGGGCGAGTAGCACAGATGCGGCAGCTTGATGCCGAGGCGGCGCGCGGCGCGGAAGATGGTCTCGCCTTCGCGGATGTCGACCTCGCGCTCGTCGATGCTGAAGGTGTTAGGCTTTGCGCTTCCGTTTCCACTCATTGGGATCGCCTTTGCGCCTGTCGTCCCGGCCAAGCGACCCGCGGGCGAAGACCCGCGGCGAGCGCGAGCCGGGACCCATAACCACCGACGGAGCTTATGGATCCCCGCTTACGCGGGGACGACACCTGAATGTGTCGCACCATCTTCATCACCAACTCCCGAGCGGTTTCGCCAGCTCATCCGGGAAATACTTCAACACGCATAGCAGCGGGTTGGGCGCCGCCTGGCCGAGCCCGCAGATCGAGGCGTCGCGCATGGCGTCGGAGAGCTCCGTCAACAACGCCTGATCCCAGGGCCCGGTTGCCATCAGCGTGGCGGCCTTCTCGGTGCCGGCCCGGCAGGGCGTGCATTGGCCGCAACTCTCGTCCTCGAAGAAGCGCATCAGGTTGAGCGCCACGGCTTTCATATCGTCCTTGTCGGAGAGGACGACAACCGCGTGCGACCCCACGAAGCAGCCGTATTGTTCCAGCGTCCCGAAGTCGAGCGGCAGGTCGGCCATCGCTGCCGGCAGAATGCCGCCGGAGGCGCCGCCGGGCAGATAGCCCTTGAAGCGGTGGCCCTCCTGCATGCCGCCGCAATACTCCTCGATCAGCTCGCGCGCGCTGACGCCGGCGGGCGCGAGCACGACGCCCAGCTTCTTGACCCGGCCCGACACCGAGAAGCTGCGCAGGCCCTTGCGCTCGCGCCGCCCGTGCGAGGTGAACCATTGCGCGCCCTTCTCCACGATGTCGCGCACCCAGTAGAGCGTCTCGACGTTTTGCTCGAGCGTCGGGCGGCCGAACAGGCCAACCTGCGCCACGTAGGGCGGGCGATGCCGGGGCAGGCCGCGCTTGCCCTCGATCGATTCGATCATCGCGGATTCTTCGCCGCAGATGTAGGCGCCGGCGCCGCGGCGCAGATGCATGCGCGCGTGCTTGGCGAGCCCGGCGCGCTCGACCTTGGCGATTTCGTCCGCGAGCATCAGCCGCACCTCGGGATATTCGTCGCGGATGTAGATGTAGACGTCCGCCGCCTCGACCACCCAGGCCGCGATCAGCATGCCTTCGATGAAGCGGTGCGGATCCTGCTCGAGGTAATAGCGGTCCTTGAAGGTGCCGGGCTCGCCTTCGTCGGCGTTGACCGCGAACAGGCGCGGCGCCGGCTCGGCGCGAACCAGCGACCATTTGCGCCCGGTCGGGAAGCCGGCGCCGCCGAGGCCGCGCAGGCCGGCGTCGCTCACCGTCTTGATGACGTCGTCGCGGCTGCGTGTCCCGCCGGTGCAGGCCTTGAGCAACGCGTAGCCGCCGCCGCGCACGTAAGCTTCGAACGACGTGGGTGTCGCATAGGCATGAGGATGGGCGGGCGTTGCCGCCGCCGCGGCGAGGCGCGCCGCGTCCGCGTTCATCACCTGCATGTGGCCGACCGCGCACACCGGCGCCTGGTCGCACGCGCCCATGCAGGGCGCGCGCACCACGCGCACGCCGGGCCCCAGCCTCTGCGGCAGGTCGGCGAGCAACCGCTCGGCGCCGGCGAGGGCGCAGGAGAGCGAATCGCACACGCGCACGGTGACGGGTGGCGGCGGCGCTTCGCCTTCCTTCACCACGTCGAAGTGGGCGTAGAAGGTCGCGACCTCGTAGACTTCGGTGAGCGCGAGCCGCATCTCCTGGGCGAGCGCCGCGAGATGCGCGGCGGAGAGGCAGCCGTAGCGGTCCTGGATCAGATGCAGGTGCTCGATCAGAAGGTCGCGCCGGCGCTCGCGCTCGCCCAGCAGCGCGCGCACCTCCTCGAGCGCGATCGGATCGACCTGCCGGCCCTTGGGCGTGCGGCGCGGCCGGCGACGTCGGTTGCCGAGGTTTTGGTTCGTGTCGTTAATGGCTCGGCTCCTGAAGTCAGTGACCAGTGACCAGTTACCAGTTACCAGTGATCAGAGGCTGAGTACCGGTTACTGGTTACTGATCACTGATAACTGATCCTACGCCACCTTCTGATGCATGTGCGGGAACATGGCGGCGATAGCTTCCGCATCCATGTCGGTCTTGAACTTGTGCTTGTCCTTGAGCGCGACCGCGCGTTGCGCCGCCG
>VAZL01000462.1 GCA_005883445.1 Alphaproteobacteria bacterium
TGATAGGTGGTGATATGCCTGACGGTGAGAATCGTCATTGCAATCCGATGATTCGTTTATGGATAGCATGCATTTTTCGGGCCAAGAACAGGGCCAGCGTCAATGACGACCCTTTATCAACGAAGCTGGCCGCAGATGAATGAGACGCCGGATAGTCTTTTGGCGACTGACGAGCCGCCGCCTTTCACGGTAGACAACGAAAACGGCACATCGCCGCTCCTCATCGTCGCCGATCACGCGGGCAAGCATTTTCCGCGGCGGCTTGGACAGCTCGGCCTTTCCAATGCCGAATGCGGGCGTCACATAGCCTGGGACATCGGCGTCGGCGCGGTTTGCTGCCTGATCGGAAAAGCGCTCAATGCCGTCGTCATTCGGCAGAACTATTCCCGATTGGTTATCGACTGCAACCGAACGCCGGGGTCGGGGACGTCAATCCTCGACCTGAGCGAGTTGACGCGTGTGCCGGGAAACATCGGCCTAAGCGAACGTCACAAGCTCGCGCGCGTTCGGGAGATATTCCAGCCCTATCACGATCGCATCGCGACCGAGCTCGATCGGCGACGAGAAGCCGCCCGCCCGACAGCCCTGATTTCCGTGCACAGCTTCACGCCCGTTTTCAAGACCGTGGCGCGGCTCTGGCATGTCGGCGTGCTTTATAACCGCGACCCGCGTTTCGCCCAGATCTTGATGGAGGTCCTGCATCGTGAGGAAGGTCTCGTCGTCGGCGACAACGAACCGTACAGCGTCACCGACGCGTCGGATTATACGATCCCCGTCCATGGCGAGCAGCAGGACTTGCACCATGTGGCACTCGAAATTCGCCAAGACCTCATCACGGCCGAAGCGGGTCAGCGGATGTGGGCGGCGTTGTTTGCGCGATCGCTTCCGCAAGCTTATCAGCGGCTCACTAGCCTGCAGGTCCCCAAGTGAAACAGAGGGCTCTATCCGAACGCTGGACGCCGATCACGAGCACAATTGTTGCATCCCGAGCGTTTGTTCGCCTTGAACGAGGATAAGTGGGTTCAAATTCAGGCGCCCACCCTCGCTAATCGACCTCCTCGTCCCTATATCCGTTCATCACCGACTTACGATCAGAACCAGCGCCGGTGACTGAGAGACCGGTAGAGCTCCCTCCTGGCGGGAAAGGGCTCGCCTCATGTTCACAGCAAAGCAATATCGTGCGAAAGCGGCCGAATACACCGAACTGCTGAAAGCGGCTAGTTTGCCTGCCGAAATCCGCGAATTTCGGGGGCTCGAACGAAGCTACCTCACGCTGGCCGAAAACGAAGAATGGATGGCAGACAATCGCGAAAAAATGAACAGGCCGGGTGCAGACGAAAATTGGTATGGCGACGCCATCCTCGCGCAGCAAGGGAAGCATACGCTCGGATGTCCTGGGGCCGACGTGGCAACGCAGTCGACTGCGATCCCAACAAAGATTCAGCAGCTCTTCGATGACGCCGGTTCCATGGGCGGCCTATTGCAAACAGCGACGCTACGGGGACAGATCGCCCGCTTCCTACACAAGCATAAGGTCGACGACTTTCGCTGAATCGCACCCGGCGCTTCTCACACGAAATGCGCTTGAGGCGCGATTTCGGTTTTCGATCGGTCTCCGCGGAGTTGTCGCGCGCGACGTGCTCAAAAATCACTTTCGAATGTTCAATTTTATACAGACTCCTATTGCTAATGGGTGCACGCTTCTTGCGATCGAGCCGCTGTCGCAAGGCGACCGGGCTTTCAATTCAACTTACTTACCGGAACCCATCCGGGTGTCCGTGCGCTCGCTCCGAAACATGTCGGACGAAAGGAAACACCATGCAAATGCCTTCAATGCTAGAGGGAGAATCGCTGAAGCGTCTGCTGCAAGGCGCAGCCGCTGGTGCCGTCGCAACGATGTTTGTTGGCTTTTACTGGGGTGGCTGGTCGCTCGGCAGCACCACTTACAAGATTGCAAAAGAGCGGTCAGAGCTGGCGGTCATAGCGGCGCTGGCACCCGTGTGCGCCGACAAATTCAGCGCACTACCTGACGCCGATGCGAAGAAAGCCGCGCTTTCGAAAATCGACTCGTGGAAGCGCCGGGACGAATTCCCCAAGGAGTTCGTGACTCTCCCGGGTGAATCGTACCCGAGTTCCGCTCTTGTGGACGCGTGCTACACGCTGCTGCTTGCGCCGAAATCAGCCGCGATCAAATGAGATAACCGCCACTGAGCGGAAATTCTTGCATCGTTCTTCCGTCGGCTGCTGGCACACGCAGCAGGCGGCCACGCCGCCACTGCGCCGCCCGGAGGGGTTATGAACTCGCGTCGTCTTATTGAGTAATTCGTCATCTGTTCCCCCACGGGGTCGGACGACGTTTCACGCAATGTCAGTACACTGGCACAGCTCGATCCGACGGTGTGCGAACAAAAATCGACGGAGAAAAACAATGCGAAAATCCTTACAATTTGCTCTCGCAGCCGGATCGATGCTCATTTTTGCTTCGGCAGCGATGGCCCAAGACGCGACAGTAGGATTCAATCCGCTATTTGAGGTCCAGCCGCCGATTGCATTCCAGGTCCAGCCGCAGATTGGCCAACAGTATCCGTTATACTCAGTATTACCATCGATGATGTGGCGCACGCCCGTTATGCCGCTCACATGGGACATGCAAGCAGTTGTGCCGTTCACATTGGAGGAGAAGCGCCCCCTCGACCGTGCCTCCAAGCCTAACTGAGCGCAGTCTTGGTATGTAAGGAAAGCAGTCCTGCAACCAACGAAATCGAGCTCGTGATCAACCTAAAAACCGCGAACGGGCTTAGTAAGAGGTTCCGGAAAAATTGCTCGCTCTTGCCGACGAGGTGATCGAATAAGATAAAAGGGATGATCGCAGGCTTCGTTGCGACACTCATCCTGTCTGGGCTCATGCTCCTCAATAGCACGATGGACCTGATGCCGCAGATCAACATTGTTCGCATGCTCGCAAATCTCGCAACTCTCAGTACAACGGCCGCCTGGATGGACCATTTCATCGTCGGCGTGGTGATCTGGGGTCTGCTCTTCGCCGTCTATGACGGCGTTGCGACCCGTCCGGCCCATTGGCTAAAGGGCATCATCGTCGGTGTGTTTGCCTGGCTAATGATGATGGTAGCATTCATGCCGTTGGCGGGAGCCGGCTTCTTCGGCGCGAAAATCGGGATCACGGCGCTGGTCGGGCTGCTGATCTTGCATCTCGTC
>VAZL01000463.1 GCA_005883445.1 Alphaproteobacteria bacterium
GCACGAACGGAGACTGCTGGCCTTGGATGGAGAAATCGAGCATCAGTTTGAGGTTCGGGGTCTGTGCGCCGCACGGCGAAGCCAACGCGCAAAACATGAGGCCGCCGATGGCGGCGCGAACGACTGACGGATGCATGCGTGTTCTCCTTGATCCAACAGCCTATGTGCTCGCCTGTCGCCGCGCAACTTCGCGGACGAGGTCGAGCGCAAGCTTGCGCTCTTCGGCGTTGCCGGAAACTTCGATAATGAATTCGTCGAGGCCCACGGCAAGATACTCCTCCAGGCGAGTGCGGCATTGCGCCGGCGTGCCGGCAACGGCGAAGACGTTCGCCGCTTCCACTGGCAGGAGCCGCACGGCGCCCTCAAAATCGTGACGGGCATGCGCGGCGATGATCGCCTGATGGTCGATATCAAGGTCAGATGATTTGATGTTCTCGGCATGCCCCCGGCTGCGGAACAGGAATGCGAGCTTGCGCAGCATGGCGGCTTTTGCGGCCGCGCCGTCCTGCGAGACCTTGCAATTGATAAGCGAGCATGTTCGCACCGCCGCTGGATCGCGTCCCTTCGCCTGTACCCCCCCTTGCGCGAAGTCTAGGCAGCGCCTGGTCGAAGCAAGCGTAAGCCCCGCGGAGAGCAGCACGCCATCGGCGATCTCACCCGCGAGCTTGAGCATCTGTGGCCCAGTCGATGCGATGTAGATCGGATATTGCCGCCCTTGATCGAACACCATCTTCGCACCGCGCAGCTTGTGCAGCGCGCCCGCATGGGTGACCGGCTGGCCGGCCCACAGCGCGCGCAGCACCTCGACGTATTCTCGCATGATCCTGATCGGTTTGACCGGCTCGACGCCGGATTCGCCGAGATTAAGGATGTTGCCGACCGATACGTTGAGAATGACACGCCCCTGCGCGAATTCCCCCAGCGTCGAGATCGCCATCGCGACCGGCAGCGGCGGCCACAAATAGGGGCTGATGGCGACGGGCACGAGGGTGACGCGCTGAGTGACGCTGGCCGCGGCCGTGGCCGACACCACGGCCTCCCGATATCCCATATGCTGGGCAAACCAGAGGCTCGACGCCCCCGCTAGCTCGGCTTCGCGGCAGACTTCGAGCATTTCGGCCGTTGACGAGAAGCCATCGAAAAACACGCCAACAGCCATCAACCATTCCTTGCACGGGGTCGCGACGCGGACGGTCGCTGCCGAGATCGCCGACATCGTAACCGGGCCAAAAGGGTTTCGCCACGCTCCGCTCGATGCAACTCGCCTACAGCGCACGATTCAAGGGCGACCCATTATTCACGAAATGCCTCCTCGCGACTGCGACGGATATTCGGCAGCGTCACAGCCAACAGCAGGGCGGCAGCGAGCAAGAGGAAGCCGAGGCTTATCGGTCGCCGGAGGAAAATGGACCAATCTCCGTCGGTCAGGACCATGGTGCGCCGAAAATTCTCCTCGAGCATCGGGCCGAGCACGAGTCCGAGCAGCAACGGGGCCGGCTCGCAATCGAGCTTCCGGAAGCCATAGCCGATCACGCCAAATACCGTCATGACGACGACGTCGGCGGCGCTGGAACTGATCGTGTATGTCCCGATGCAGCACAGGATCACGATGGTCGGGAACAAATAGCCGTAGGGCACCCGCAGCAGGCGTACCCAGATTCCGATCAATGGCAGATTGAGGATCACCAGCATCAGGTTTCCTAACCACATGCTGGCAATGAGACCCCAGAACAGTTCGGGTTGCTTGGTGATGATCTCAGGGCCGGGCGTGATCCCGTGCACCATCATCGCGCCGATCATCAGCGCCATCAGCGCGTTCGGCGGGATGCCGAGGCTCAACATCGGAATGAAACACGCCTGGGCGGCGGCATTGTTCGCGGATTCCGGCGCGGCCACCCCCTCGATGGCGCCTTTGCCGAAGCGCTGCGGCGTGCTCGACGCTTTCTTTTCGAGACTGTAGGCGGAGAATGCCGCGATGGTCGGTCCCCCGCCTGGGAGAATCCCGAACGCCGTTCCGATTACCGTTCCGCGCACCATGGCTGGAAACGATTGCTTGAGATCGGCAAGCGTCGGCCATATGCCGCTGACCGGCTTGGGGGACATGCCGGTGACGTGCGCACTCTCGAGATTGACCATGATCTCGGCCAGCCCGAACAAGCCCATCGACAACGGCACGAAGCCGATGCCGTCGAAGAGCACGTCGAGGCCCATGGCCAGCCGGTACTCGCCGGTCATGACGTCGGTACCGACGACGCCGAAGAGGACGCCGAGCACGATCATGCCGACGGCTTTGAGCACCGAACCGTGCGCGAGCACGACCGCGGACACCAATCCGAGCAGCATCACGGAAACGTAATCCGCCGATTGAAACAACAGCGCGATCGAAGCGAGCGGGGGCCCACCGACAGCGATCAGCAGCGTCACTACCGACCCGGCGAACAATGATCCCAGCGCCGCAATCGCCAGTGCCGGGCCGGCGCGTCCACGCTGCGCCATGGCGTAGCCGTCCAATACGGTGACCACAGACGAGGTTTCGCCGGGAATCTTGACCAGGATGGCGGTCGTCGAACCTCCGTATTGCGCGCCGTAAAAAACGCCGGACAGCATGATCAAGGCGCCTACTGGCGAAAGCCAGAAGGTGACAGGCAGGATCATCGCCATGGTCGTGAGCGGACCGATTCCCGGCAGGACGCCAATCGCGGTTCCGATCACGCAACCCAAGAAGCACAGCGCGATGTTCTGCCAAGTCAGCGCGACCCCAAAGCCCATCACTATGTTGGACAGGATGTCGAGCATGTCAGAGCGCCGGCCAAAGCGGGATCTGTATTTTCAGCGCGAGGACGAAGATCCCGACATTGGCGACGATCAGGATGAGGCAAAGCAGCAAGAGCGGCACCGGCCGGATCTCGCGTCCAGCGAAACGCGCAAGCACGGTGCTGATCGCAAGCGCCAGAACGAGCCCGAGCGGCCGCAGCAGGAGCGCGAACGCGCGCATGAGCGATATCAGCGCGAGCGCCGCGCCGACCGCGATCAGTGCGCCGCAAACCAGACGCGGAAAATAGCCGGCGCCCATGGCGGCGGCGGTCCCGACCTCCAGGCTGCGTCCTAGCCACAGGCCGGTGAGGCCGAACGCCACATACATGAGCCCGGCAAGAAAATCTTTACTGGCAAGCATTCGCCCCATTTTCCCCTGCCCACATTACACACCCGGCGGCTGCCCCCGGCACGCTAGCAGCAGGCCATCAGTGCAGACGTTGGAGCTCAGGGGCGATAGCGCCGACCGTTGCCAGGTCAGGTCCTATTTCTGGCGCGCCTTCACCAGTCCAGCATCGAACAGGATCGGGTAGAGCTCCGCGTCATCGTTCTTCCAGCGCTGGTACGTCTCCTTGGCGTCGCCGGGACCAACGACGAAGCCGACCTGCTTCGCCTTAGCCTGGAATTCCGGATCCTTCAGCGCAGCGATGATGTTCGATTCGAGGAAGCGCAGCCGATCGTCCGGGATGCCTTTTGGCCCAGCAATGCACCGCCATGTACCGACGACGACATCGAAACCCTGCTCGCGAAAGGTCGGAATGTCGGGTGCCATGAAGTGCCGCGCAGTCGCGGAGACGCCGAGAATTTTCAGCTTACCCGCTTTATGCTGCTCGATGGTGTCGGGTATCGCCACGGTCGCAGAGTCCACCTCGCCCGCCATCAATGCAGTGACGGTCGGCGCGTACCCGGCATAGGACACGCGCGTGACCTTGAGGTTGAGTTTCTTCTCATAGAGCGCCATGGCGATAAAGGACGCTCCGCCGGGCTGGTCATTGCCGTTCTTGATCTTGCCGGGATTTGCGCGTGCGCGTTCGACGTAGTCCTTGAGCGAGCCGATCCCACTCCCAGTGCTGACTTCCAGCGCGCTTGG
>VAZL01000464.1 GCA_005883445.1 Alphaproteobacteria bacterium
TCGACATATGCCAGACCGGACCGGCCGAAATCGCAGAGCACCAGGTGCACATCCACATCAAGGGAGGGGACTAGGGACGCGGGGCTCATGACGCTTATCACTGACGACAACCGGGATTAGTTTGATCTCGGTCCTGCCGCAGGTCAACGACCAATGCATTGCTGCCGGGAGGACGATGACCTTCCCGCGCCACTTACGAGGCGATCGCGCGCTGCAGTGCCATTTTTGAGCTCAGAAATGTCGTCGCAAAATATCCCTTTGAAAGGTCGCGCAGTTTTCCGGGGATCCAGCCGAATTCCGGCCGCAGAGACTATTCGCGTTCGAGCTGCAAGGTGGGAGGCGCAGCTCGGGCCTAGTGCCAGCTAAGCAGCTGCTCTCGTGGCCGCCGAATCTTCAATGTTCTAATTTGCCGCTGCTCGGTTGCGCATTTCCGAGGGGCGCTTTGTTGCGCGAGCGATAAGATTGCCGACCTTCTTGCTAAAGGCCGGAGTTTCAAACGGCGCAATCTCTCTACAATACATCCACAGCAGGGCCGACTTATCCGTGCTGATCACATTTTCCGAGAAGCGCCTATTTTCGATACCCTTTTGAGCCATGGGCGCCCTCCGGACATGCACAGGCGGCCGAGCCAATTCTTCGTCCTCAGGAATGACTCCCCTCATCCACTTACATGCTGCTCGCAACGCCCACGCGCGTATCTTGGTTCGTGCGCAGGCGTCGGTAAAGGGCTTGATCAGCCAGTCCGTGACGCCCGCCGAAGCGCCGGCCGCCTGATTTTCCTGTGCGGCGACCATGATCACGGGCAGTTGATGCTCGCGATCGTTCTCTTGCTCGCGGATCGCGCGGCACATTTCCATACCGTCGGTACGAGGCGGGTCATGTTCGAGTATCGCCAGCGACAGGCGGTCTTTCGCGATGAGCGTTCGCGCCTCATCCATGTTTGAGAAAAATTTGGTGTCAACGCCCTCGGCTCGAATGGCCTCGGAAAGGGCTGCTACCAGCTTTGTGTCCGCAATACCGAGAAGCACGGACCGCTCGGCCAGCGCCGGCTCGATGGGCATCTCGGCCTGAAACTCTCTGGCGCGATGCGCAGAGTCTTTCGCGGGGGACGGTACTACTTCCACGACCTGCCCTTCGACTGCAGCAACAACGTCCAAAAAAGATTTGTTTTCCCGTAACTTTGCCTGAATGTTTGCGACCATGCGATCGATGGCGTCGTCATCTCTGAGCGGATCGTGATGGGTCAACGCGATCTTCTTCACCTGGGCGAACCGGCCGAGGTTCACTACGTATTCGACTGAGCTATGCCCCCAGCCGACCTTGGCCGGATACTCTTCGGCAGTGTATTGCGCGTCGTGGATGAGAAGGTCGGCGCCACTGAGGAATTCGGCGTGTCGCAGATCTTGCCCAGTGATTTCCCCGTCGCCGGTTGCCGCGCTGCGCGAGTAGGGCTCGTGGTCACAGGCATACACCACCGCTACTCCGTCGGCCTCCAACCGATAACCGAGCGTGAGCGCTGGATGATTCAGATAGTGGGTGGAGACTTTGATATCGTCGATATCGAAGGTGCCCTCAACGAGGTCGTGATAGCGAATCTTGGCTCCGCACTGATCGAGCGGGACGGGGAAATAGGTATATTGCATCTGCCCAGCCAAGGCTTCACGCAACGATTGGCCGAGGCCCTTGGGGCCGTATATGTCCCATTCATTACCGGGCACGAAAAGCGGAGCGAAAAATGGGATGCCTTGGATGTGATCCCAATGCGTATGGCTGATCAGGATGTGGCCGCGCAAGCCCTTGGCGCCGCCCGACATCAGCTTTTGACCTAAAGAGTGTCCGCCCGTTCCGCAATCAACAATGACAAGTGTTCCTCGCGCCGATCGGGCCTCGATGCACGAGGTGTTTCCTCCATAACGAGCCGTGCTCGGTCCGGGCTTAGCTATCGAACCGCGAGCTCCCCAGAACTGTACTCGCACGTAGCCTCCACTAGGCCCACTTACGACTCCACATAACAAACCGATTGGAAAGTGGACATGCCGGCATAATGTCGCCTGCGGGGAAAAGTTCCATCAGCGCGCGGCGCCTTACGGCGATGCTAAGGCGATCGCGATGAGGTAGGCCGGAGGCTGGAATGAGACACCGCCTGCGCTTGAAGGCGTCGCCGATTGTCAACGCTCTCAGCACGCGCGTTGAACGTGGCGAGCTTCATTTCCTTTAGGGACCCGACGAGACCGCTCCGGTTGGTGCCAGTTCAGCCGGCAGGCGGTGGTGCTTTGCGTTGATGAGAAGAGCCACATCCAGGCCCTCGAACGCACGCCTAAGCGGGCTTTCGTTCAGGATTCATTAAGCATTTTTATTGCAAGCTAACGCAATCACTCGCGGATACGGCCTCGGATAGGAGTGCGCTGCGGGTGCAGGGCTGGGCACTATCCGGTCCACCAATGAAGGCCGCCCGAAAAGGGCGGCCTTTGTCGTGGAGCAAGAGCGCGCGACAAGCACAGTCACGCGCGGTCCTTCGCCCAAGTGCCACCGCCTGCCACTGAGCAAATTCGACCAGCAGCCGAGAACAAACTGGCCAGCAGCTATCGAGGGCCGCTCCCTTTCTCAGACGTGCGTCCTTGGGCAACGGATAAAATCGGCGCGCGAGGTCCATCCATTCCTTTCAGTCCGCCCAGGCCGTCATTTCGCGCGAGTGTAATGGGGCTCACACAGCCCTCCCGGTTCCCCCTCTACAGTCCGTGACTGCGGAGAGCGATGTCAATGTGGCATCAGGAGGAGGACATGGGACCCAGAACAACGAGGTTTGCACTCGTCTTCTGGATGGCCCTTGCGATGGCGGTGACCATCCTAGCGATCAAACCGTGGGCGGGCGCGCCCGATGCTCAGAGCAAGTCGGCTGCGCCAATTGCGGCGCATGAAATCATCTACCGGCCGCAACACTGGAATTTGTTCTAAAGCTTCGGCAAGCGATCCGCGGAATGAACGCTGGCGGGCGCATGAGGCGGCTCGTGCACAGCAAGCCGGCAGTCATCAGCGGGATGGAAGCAGCATCGTGACCAAAGTGCTTTACGTCGAAGACAACGACGACAATGTCTTCATGCTCAAGATGCGGCTCGAGCTGCTCGGCGATTTCGAGGTGCTGACGGCGGGGG
>VAZL01000465.1:0-2882 GCA_005883445.1 Alphaproteobacteria bacterium
TCGACGGCGTATTGATGGTCTCGCCTTCGAAGACGCCCTGGTTGAGCTTGCCGCCTTTGGTCAGCCGAAAGATTTTCGGCAATGGCCGGGGCGGCGCGTAGCTTTCCAGGCGCTCGACCGCGCGCGGTGACAGGATCAGCATGCCGTGCGCCGCCTCGCCGCCCAGCGCTTTTTGCCAGGAGAAGGTGACGACGTCGAGCTTCGGCCATTCGAGTTCCTGCGCGAAGCAGGCCGAAGTGGCATCGCAAATGGACAGACCCGCCCGATCGGCGGCGATCCAATTTGCGTTTGGCACCCGCACGCCCGAGGTAGTGCCGTTCCAGGTGAAGACCACGTCGGACGCGGGATCGACCTTGGCGAGATTGGGAAGCTCGCCGTAAGCAGCCTTGAGCACCGTGACGTTCTCGAGCTTGAGCTCCTTGGTGACGTCGCTCACCCAGCCTTCGCCGAACGATTCCCACGCGAGCATGGTGACCGGTCGCGCGCCGAGCATCGACCACAGCGCCATCTCGACCGCGCCAGTGTCGGAGGCCGGCACGATGCCGATGCGGTAGTCGGCGGGGACTTCGAGCACCTCACGGGTGAGATCGATGGCACGCTTGAGCTTTGCTCTGCCGATCTTCGATCGGTGCGAGCGTCCAAGAACGGCGTCGGTGAGGGCTGAGAGGCTCCAGCCGGGGCGCTTGGCACAGGGGCCGGAGGAGAAGTGCGGAACGGCCGGCCGCACGGCGGGCATCGCGTGGCTCATGGTCTACCCTTCCAGATAGGCGCCCCTCGGTGGGGAGGGGTGTCCCGCGGCCGGACATAAGGAAGGAGCCGAGCCCCGTCAAGCGGTCGCACGCTTGCGCCAATGCGCCGCAGATCGCGGCGGTCCCACGCGTGGGGACGTCAAATCCACCGCGCGAGCCGCGTCGTCAGTCCGCGTGATCGTCGTCGGTTTTGCCCATGTGGTGTTGGGCGTAAAGTTCGAGGCCGAGCTTGGCGACGAGATCGAGCTGGGTCTCGAGATAATCGATGTGCTCTTCTTCGTCGTGCATCAGCTTCTCGAACAAGTCGCGGCTGACGTAGTCCTTGACCGCATGACAATGGGTCGCGGCCTCCTGGTAGAGCGCGCGCGCCGACATCTCGGCCGCAAGATCGCAGTCGAGCACCTCCTTCACGTTCTGCCCGATGTGAAGGGGGTCGATCACCTGCATGTTAGGAAACCCGTCGAGGAAGATGATGCGCTCCACGATCTTGTCGGCATGCTGCATTTCCTCGATCGACTCCTGTCGCCATTTCTTGGCCAGCGAGAGGTAGCCCCAATTATGCAACAGCCGGTAATGCAGCCAGTATTGGTTGATGGCGGCGAGCTCATGCCGGAGGCCACGATTGAGATATTCGATGACCCTTGCGTCGCCTTGCATTGTGCGCATCCCTGACTCGAGCGGTCGGATCAACCGATCGCTGGTCTAGAATGTCTCTAAAACAGGCTGGCGCGACAAGGGGAAATCGTCGCCCCGCTGGGCCAAAACGCCGGTTGTCAAACGATGATTTAGTCGCGCTGCCGGCCGCCCGCGCAACAGCCGCGGGCCGCCGCGACCGCGTCGTCCATGATGCGGCGGATGGTGCGCGCGCAGCGGCCGCACTGGGGGCTGCAGCCGAGACAGCCATAGACCTGCCCGGTGGTGCGCGGCGTCTCTTCGGCGCCGATTGCCGCGCGCACGTCGTGGTCGCTCAGCACGTTGCAGGAACAGACGATCATGGACGTTTGGCGGTCCCGGGCGGGTTTAGTTCATTATGCAACCATCGATACATGAGGCCGGCCCGGCAAGCAAAAACAAAACGCCGATTTTGTAGCTATTCCAATGTGCGCGGGACAACTCGGCCGCCGGCGGCGGGCTCGCCTTTTTGCAAGGTGCGATAACAGGATAGCGATGGGAAGCGGGCAGGATGGAACGGCACTCAGGCCGCGTTGGTGAGCGCATCGACGATGCCGTCGACGCCCTCCTCGACCAGCACCTTGTCCTCGCCTTCGCCCATGACGCGGATCACCGGCTCGGTACCCGACGAGCGCACGATGAGCCGACCATGACCGTCGAGACGGGCTTGCGCATCCTCGATGGCGCTGCGCACCTTGGCGTTCTCGAGCGGCTTGCCGCTCGCGTAGCGCACGTTCTTGAGCACTTGCGGCAGCGGATCGAACCGGTGGCAGACTTTGGATACCGGCTGCTGCTGCTTCTTCACCACCGCGAGCACCTGTAGCGCCGTGAGCAGGCCATCGCCCGTCGTGGTGTAATCGGACAGGATGATGTGGCCGGACGACTCGCCGCCCACATTGAAGCCTTGGGCGCGCATGTGCTCGAGCACGTAGCGGTCGCCGACCGGCGTGCGCGCGAGCGAGATTGCCAAGCTCCCGAGGTAGCGTTCGAGGCCGAGATTGGACATCACGGTCGCGACCACGCCGGGCTTGGCGAGGCGGCCGTCCGCCTGCCAGCTCTCCGCGATCACCGCCAGCAGCTGATCGCCATCGACGATGCGCCCGCGCTCGTCGGCGATGAGCACGCGGTCGCCGTCGCCGTCGAGCGCGATGCCGATATCGGCGCGCATTTCCTTCACCTTCTGGCAAAGGGCCGCGGGCTCGGTCGAGCCGCACTCACGATTGATATTGAAACCGTCGGGCTCGACCCCGAGCGAGATCACCTCGGCGCCCAATTCCCACAGCGCCTGTGGTGCGACCTTGTAGGCGGCGCCGTTGGCGCAATCGACTACAACGCGCAGACCTTCCAGCGATAGGTTGCGCGGCAGCGTGCGCTTGGCGAACTCGACGTAACGGCCCTGCCCGTCGTCGATGCGCCTGGCGCGACCGACATCCGCGCTCTTCGCCAGCATCTTGACGAGCG
>VAZL01000465.1:2989-6040 GCA_005883445.1 Alphaproteobacteria bacterium
CCGGCCACCAGCGCGGTTTCGATCATGTAGCCGGAGAGGCGGGTATCCTTGCCGATGAGCACGCGATGACGATGCTCGCCGCGGCGAAAGATCAAGCCCGCCGCCTGCCCGACCTTGAGCGCCAGTTCCGGCGTAATCGTCCCGTTGGCACGGCCGCGGATGCCGTCGGTACCGAAATATTTTCGAACCATCTTTCCCCAACCCCGGTAAAGGCCGAGCTTTCCAACAGAATGATAGGCCAATTGCCCGAAATCTTCAAAAAGAACGAGCGATTTCTGCGCCTATGGCTAAAACCACTATCGGCCGAAATCGCGGCGGCCCCGATGGCGGCGGCTTCTTATTTTCTTATTTTCGCCTCTTATCGCGGCGGGTGGGGGCCGGCTGGGTGACGTTGATCGGATCAGAGGCGGGAAAGCTGTCCTCGAGACCTTGTTCGAGCGAGCGCTCGAGCCTGCGTTTGCGGACCTCCTCTCGGTCGCGCTTGCTCTTGTCGTCGAGCTCCTCCTCCACGACGGTTTGCTTCGGAATGGCCATGGATTGTTCTCCTTGCAAGCGACGCACCGGGCAAGCGACGCACCGGGCCAGCGACGCACCGGGCCAGCGACGCACCGGTGGCGTCATCGTGCAAATAACGCACCGGGCATGACTGGCGTTCCCGGCCGAGGATCGGTGATCGGGTTAGATGAGCGTCCAGTCACCACCCTCTGACGACTGATCACCGACGACCGATCGTGCTAGAAGCTAAGTCCATGCGCACCGTGACCTGCATCGAGGACCTGCGGCAGACGGCCCGCCGCAAGGTGCCGCGCGCCTTCTTCGACTACGCGGAAGCCGGCTCCTATTCAGAGGCGACGCTGCGCGCCAACCGCGAGGACCTCGAGCGCATCAAGCTGCGCCAGCGCGTGCTGGTCGACGTATCGCAACGCGATCTCGCCACCACAATCATGGGCGAGAAGGTTTCGCTTCCGCTCGCGCTCGCGCCGATTGGGCTCTGCGGCATGCAGCATGGCGACGGCGAGATTCTGGCCTGCCGGGCGGCGCAGGCGGCCGGCATTCCCTTCACGCTCTCGACCATGTCGGTCTGCTCGATCGAGGACGTGGCGCAAGCGGTCGACAAGCCGTTCTGGTTTCAGCTCTACGTGATGAAGGACCGCGGCTTCATCCGCGCGCTGATCGAGCGCGCCGCGGCGGCAAAATGCAGCGCGCTGGTGCTCACGGTCGATCTGCAGGTGCTGGGCCAGCGCCATTGCGACATCCGAAACGGCATGACCGTGCCGCCGGAAATCAAGCTGGCAAACCTCATCGACATCGCGACCAAGCCGGCCTGGGCGCTGAGCGCGCTGCACGTCAATTCGCTGGCGCAGTGGACCGCGAGCCAATTCGATCCGGCACTGAATTGGAAAGACGTCGAGTGGATCCGCAGCCTCTGGCCCGGCAAGCTCATCCTCAAGGGCATTCTCGACGTCGAGGACGCCAGAATCGCCGCCAAGATTGGCGCCGGCGCGCTCGTCGTCTCCAATCACGGCGGACGCCAGCTCGACGGCGCGCCCTCCTCGATCTCGGCGCTGCCCAAGGTGGTGGAGGCGGTGGGCGACGTGATCGAGGTGATGTTCGACGGCGGCATCCGCTCCGGCCAGGACGTGGTGCGCGCGCTCGCCTGCGGCGCGCGCGCCTGCATGATCGGGCGCTCCTATATCTACGGCCTCGGCGCCGGGGGCGAGGCAGGGGTCACCGCCGCGATCGACATTCTGGCGCGCGAGCTCGACGTGACCATGGCGCTGTGCGGGGTGAAGAGCGTGCGCGATATCGACGGCAGCGTCATCGCGCAGGGGTGAACGGTCGCAGGCACGGGCGCGCACGAGCGTCGAAGTCGGGTCGTCGTTTCCGCGCAAGGGGAAGCCCATGAACACGCGGCCGCGATCGGGGTCGCGGGCAGGCGGTGATCGGAATCCCTGCTGTCGCCGCGGGACGACACGAGGGGAATCGGTATCTTTTCAATAAGTTATGTATTCGCTTGACGCCGCCGGGAAGCTCGGGAATCAATAGAACAAAACATGAACAACAGCCTGAGTGACCATGGCGGCAACCGCACCATTGAAAGCTCCTCCTGCCGCGCAAGCGGCAGTGCGCATCGGAGCGCTGCGCCGGCAGCTTGCCGCGCTCGAACCGGGAGTTGCGGGCGAATGCGGCGCGCTGCTTGCGCTCGGCAATCCCTTCATCGACGGCGCGCTCGGCGGCGGGCTCGGCTCGAGCGCCCTGCACGAGATCGCCGCTGCGCGCGAGAGGGATGTCGCCGCCGCCAGCGGTTTTGTGCTGGCGCTCGCGGCGCGAATGACATCCTCGCGTGTGCCCCACACCGCGCGCGGCAATTCATGGGACGCGCGCAACGACACCAGAGTCTCCGCGTCAACCGTGCTTTGGATCGCCGAGGACCTCTCGCTCGCTGAAAATGGCGCGCTTTATGGCCCCGGTCTCGACGGCATCGGGATTGCGCCCGAGCAGTTGATCACGGTTGCCGCCGCGCGCGGGCGCGACGTGCTGTGGGCGATGGAGGAGGCGCTGCGCTGCCGCGCGCTCGGCATGGTGATCGGCGAAATGCGCCCGCGCGGCATCGATCAGGTGGCGACGCGGCGGCTTGCGCTCGCGGCCGCTGCCGGCAACGCGCTTGGCCTGATCCTGTACACCGCCGCGGACGACGTGCCGTCCGCGGCCGTCACGCGCTGGATCGTCGGCGCGGCAGCGCCGCGCGATACCGAGCGATCGCATGGCATCGGTCCGCCGCGCTTCCTCGCGCGCCTGGTGCGCAACCGTCGTGGCCCTCTCGGAACATGGATCGTGGAGTGGAACAGTGTGGAGCAGCGTTTCGAGCTCGCAACGCATTCTGAGCCTGTGGCTGGAGCGGCTTTCGACCGACCGTATCGCACGGCAGTGGCGTGAGGCGCCGTCCCCCCTCGTCGTCTTCGGCAAGCGCGGCAATCTCGATCTTCTGCTCGCGATCGATGCCGGAGCGGAGCGGCTCGGCCTCACGGTCGGACTCGCGCTGGCACAAGC
>VAZL01000466.1 GCA_005883445.1 Alphaproteobacteria bacterium
CCAAGGCCGGCGTCATCTACAATGGCGAAGCACTCACCACCGGCGCCGCGTTGATCGGCGGCTACGATCGAGCGTTGCCGGTGCAGATCGCGATGATGGATATTTTCGAAGTGGGCACCGGCGGCGGCTCGATCGCGCGGGTGGAAGAGGGCGCCCTGCGGGTCGGCCCGCAAAGCGCGGGCGCGGCGCCCGGCCCAGCCTGCTATGGCCTCGGCGGCGCCGAGCCGACGGTGACGGACGCGAATCTCGTTCTCGGCCGGCTTGCGGCCGACCGTTTCCTCGGCGGCGAGATGCGGCTCGAGGTCGAAGCCGCCCAACGCGCGCTCACCGAGCGCGTGGCGAAGCCGCTCGGCATGAACGTAACGGCGGCGGCGGACGGCATTCTGCGCGTCGCCGCGACCGCGATGTCCTACGCGGTGAAAGGGGTGACCACCGAGCGCGGTCTCGATGCCGGCGACTTCGCACTGGTGGCCTATGGCGGCGCCGGCCCGCTGCATGCGGTGCAAGTCGCGCGCGAGATCGGCATCAGGACTGTCATCGTTCCGACTGCGCCCGGCGTGTTCTCCGCCTTCGGCATGCTGTTCTCGGATCTGCGTTACGATTTCGTGCGCACTTGGTTTACGCGCCTCGAGGACGCGCCGTTTGCGGCGATCGAACGCGTCTACCGCGACCTCGAGCGCCAGGGCCGCGCGGCCATCGCCGGGACTTCGGTCAAGCCGCAGAAGATCACGCTCAAGCGCGCGGCCGACATGCGCTATGTGGGCCAGGAGCACGCGGTCACGGTGGACCTGCCGCTCAAGGTGTTCGAACGGCAAGACCGTCGCGCGATCAAACGCCTATTCGACGCCATGCACGAGTTGCGCTACGGCACCTCGGCGCCGGACGAGGGCGCCGAGATCGTGAGCCTGCGCAGCACCGTCACCGGCCTCATGCGCAAGCCGCCGCAGGAAAGGGTCGCGCGCGGCGGACGCGCGCCGGACAAGGCCGCCTTCACCGGCAGACGGCCGGTCTACCTGGACGGCAAGTTCCGCTCGACGCCGACTTATGCCCGCGCCGCGCTCACCGCCGGCAACCGCATCGGCGGGCCCGCGCTGATCGAGGAACACGCCGCCACAACGGTGCTGCTGCGCGGCGACAGGCTCGAAGTCGACGCCGGCGGACATTTGATAATTAAGGTGGCGGGAGGCCGGTAAGCGCCATGGCAAAAAGGACGAAGACCAGCGCGCGCAAGCCCAGTGCCATGCGCAAGCCGCGCGTCGCGCGCAAGGTCGATCCGGTGATCGCCGAGATCGTGCGCAACGGTGTCATCGCGGTGACCGAGGAAATGAAAACCAACCTCATGCGCACCGCTTACAACATCATCATCTACGAGGCGCTCGATTTCACCACCGGGCTGTTCACGCCGCGCGGCGAGACCATCTCGATCGGCATCGGGCTGCCGATGTTCATCCGCGGCATGGCGGAGACGGTCAAGGCCAAGATCAAGCACTTCGGCCCCGGCAATATCCGGCCCGGCGACATCTACGTCAC
>VAZL01000467.1 GCA_005883445.1 Alphaproteobacteria bacterium
TATCCCAGTGAGATGCGAGTGCGAGTCATTGGACTTGTGGAGGCGGGAACGTCGCGGCGTGAGGCCGCCGAACAGTTGGAGATCAGCGCGAGTTCTGCGATTAGATGGATGCAGCGCTGGGAAGCGGACAGAACGTCCGGGCCCAAGCCACGCGGAGGGAGCGTCTCCCCGTTGGAGCAGCACGCGGAATGGATCCTCGCCTTTGTTGCTGAGCAATCGGACCTGACGCTCGATGAGATCGTTTCGGCGATGCACAAGAAACGAATCTGTGGAAGCCGTACGGCGCTTTGGCGTTTCCTCGCTCGTCATGACATCACCGTTAAAAAAAAGCCTGCGCGCGGCGGAACAGCAGCGCGCCGACGTCGCTCGGGCACGTCGACGCTGGATTCGTGAGCAAGGGCTTCTTGACCCGGCCAGATTGGTGTTCATCGACGAGACCGCGGTCAGCACCAACATGGTGCGACCGAATGGCCGCAGTCCGCGCGGAGAGCGCTTGATCGGATATGTGCCACTGGGCCACTGGGAGACCGTGACCTTCGTTGCGGGCCTGCGTCTCACCGGAGTAGTCGCGCCGATGTTGATCAACGGAGCAATGAACGGCGAAATCTTTCTGGCCTACCTCGAGCAATGTCTGGCTCCGACGCTCAAGCGCAGAGACATTGTGGTGGTGGACAACCTTCCCGCCCACAAAGTCCTTGGCGTCGAAGACGCCATCGAGGCAGTCGGCGCAAGCCTGAGCTATCTGCCGCAGTATTCCCCGGACCTCAATCCAATCGAGATGGTCTTTCATCCGCTTAAGGCACTCCTACGCAAATTCGCGGAGCGAACTATCGCAGGAGTGTCCCGACGCATCGGATCGTTCATTCCAACACTCGGCAAGAATGAATGTATCGAGTACTTTAGGCATGCAGGCTACGCGCCACTTTGACCGGAATCGGCTTTAGTCCCAGTGCTAAAGCCGCGTCTGCCTCGAAAACGGGCGGTCCAGCGGTCCGGTGTCATTGTCACCATTCCAATCTTGTCCGGGTTGCACCACCAATACGTCCGGATCTGATTTTCGGAAGGGACAGGGGTTGGTCGCCCTACACCGTCCAATACTGCGGATGGCGGTAGACGGGGGAGCGGTCGCCCCAGTCGAAGGCCTCGCCGTCGAGCTCCGATGGGCCGTTCCGAAGTTCTTCCAGCGTTAGGGTGGTCTCGTAAGCCCTGCGGGCCAAATTATATTTCAGCGAGCTCCACGGCACCGGATAGTGGTGTTGGCCAGTCCCGAGAAAGCCGCCCCATTTCACCACCGCGTAGGCGACCATTCCCGTCGTCTTTTCAAGCATCAGCCGCTCGATCGTGCCGATCTTATCGCCGTCGCGACCGTAGACCGATGCAGCTTCCACGCGGTCGCTGGGAACCAGGGTATGAACCATGGCGATCTCCCTGCGTTTCTTTGTTAGACACACTATATCTCTTTAGCATAACTCCCCCTCTCCGGGCGATGCACCGCACGCACGCAGTTGTTGGATTGCTGCGCAGGCAAATCCGCTTGTGGGACTAAGTTGCGGCGAGCGGCACGTCTCAGGAGGTCCGCTAACCGTGGCATGGCTGACTACGCGGTAGGCGACCTCCACGTGCTCACCGGGGATGTCGGGAGAGCGCGATCGAGCCATCACTCAAGGAGGCCGCGCAAGCGTAGTTGCGACTCGATGACGGACAGTTCGAGCTGCGCCCGCTCTAGCCCCGCGCGTCCCCGGTTAGGATTGTTCGTGCGGTCGTTGTCGATTCGGCGCTCCGCCGCCGCTACCCGGTCTCGTGCGCGCTCCAAGTCGGCAATGGTGTACTGCCGAGGCTTCGGCCGCGTGCGTTTCTTGCGCGGTCCCTTCGCCGCCCTCCTGGCGAGGATGGCCGCCTTGAGCTGCTTCCCAGTCGCCATTGGGGCCACTCCGATTTTCCCGGGCGAATCCCGCCAATCAAACATATTCGGTGCGGCGTCGCGAGCCGAGTCGCGCTAATCTTGGGAGTGCATGGAACTGAGCCGACCATCGCTCGTCGTCGCCTTCGAGCTGAGCGAGAAGCGCGGAAAAAAGGCCGACTCAAGCCTTGGCGCGCCACGCCAATTCTTTCCGGACTGCACCATCGCTATGTGCGGATATGATTTTCGGGAAGGACAGGAGGGGAGAAGTGAGAAAAGTGCGCCGTGACAGTCAGTTCAAAGCACATTCTGTTGCTTTCCGTGTGACTGAGGAAGAGTGGCAGAAATTAACGCAGGCGGCCAAACGGGCGGGGACTTCCATTCCTCGGATCACAAAGCAGATTCTTTTCCAAAAGCTAGGATTACGCTCCGAAGCTGGCCAGATGTCTCGCGGAAGGAGCAGCTAATCGATCGAGCAGTTGGGCTCAACCGCCGGTCACGCTCATGTGGCGGGACAGCGCCGGCCGCTGATGGCGCCGGTCGATGATGAAATCGTGGCCCTTGGGCTTGCGCGAAATCGCTTCCGCGATCGCCGCATCGAGCAAATCGTTGCCTTCGGACGCGCGCAGCGGGGTGCGCAGATCGGCGGCGTCTTCCTGGCCGAGGCACATGTAGAGGGTTCCCGTGCAGGTCACCCGCACCCGATTGCAGGATTCACAGAAATTGTGGGTCAGCGGCGTGATGAAGCCGAGCCGGCCCCCGGTCTCGGCGACATTGACGTAGCGCGCGGGACCGCCTGTGCGATAGTCGATGTCGCTGAGCGTGAAGCGTTCGCCCAACCGCGCCCGCACGATCGAGAGCGGAAGATATTGATCGAGGCGGCCTTCGCCGACGTCGCCGAGCGGCATCACCTCGATGAGAGTGAGCTCCATGATCTTGACCTTGAGTCCGGCCGCCTGCGCGGCATCGATGCCGGCTAAAACCTTGTCCAGTTCTCCCCAGCGCGTGATGGCGCGGAACTTGTCGGGGTCGAGCGTGTCGAGCGAGACGTTGACGCGCCGCACGCCGTGGCCGGCGAGATCGCGGGCATATTTCGCCAGCTGCGACCCATTGGTGGTCAGCGTGAGCTCGTCGAGCGCGCCGGTCGAGAGATGGCGCGCGAGGGAGGCGACGAGCGTCATGATTCCGCGCCGCACGAGCGGCTCTCCGCCCGTGAGTCTCAGCTTTCTGACGCCGCGGGCAATGAAGGCGCTGCACAGCCGGTCGAGCTCCTCGAGTGAGAGAAGATCGGCCTTCGGCAGGAACGTCATGTTTTCCGACATGCAATAGACGCAGCGAAAATCGCAACGATCGGTCACCGAGACGCGCAGATACGTGATCGCCCGTCCGAATGGATCGACTAAACTGCCCTTCAGGCGAGTATCGTAGGCTTCAAGAACAGACATCTCGACACCATACGGCATTTGGCGTGTTGGAAGAAGCCTCGATGCTCAGCCCTTTGGCGCGCGCGAACCGCTCCTGCGGATTGAAATGTCGGCCGGCGTGATCTTGTTCATCACCTCTTGCACCTTTTGCATATTCGCCGCTCAGCCAGCCAAGCCGCCTTATGCCTCGGTCGTAACCACGACTGAATCAGAAGTAACTGAAATCACTGAAACTTAGATTCGGGCAGTCTCTATGGAGAACGAAGATACAAAACTTTATTTATTTTGTGGCCTTGGTCACTGCGAGGACTAGTCCTACATGCCGTACGTAGTTTGAATGATGAACATTAAGCGGACCGCCGAGGATGCCGCAGCCGGCGAGGACCCCGACGAGTTGTATCTGGCCGAGAACGTGTTCTGGGTGCCGAAGGAGGCGCGCTGGTCGCACCTTCAGGCCAACGCCAAGCAGCCTAGCGTCGGCAAGCTGATCGACGAGGCGATGGCCGCGATCGAGGTGGCGAATCCCGGCCTGAAAGGCGTCCTGCCCAAGGACTATAATCGCCCGGCGCTCGACAGATGATGCTCGGCGAACTGATCGACCTCGTGTCCGGTATCGCCATGGGCGAGCAAGGCGACAA
>VAZL01000364.1 GCA_005883445.1 Alphaproteobacteria bacterium
ATGCTTCACCGGCGCCATCGAAGAGTTTGAGTGGCCCGCGCAAACCCTATGACGAGTTCGATTTCGGCTACGTCTTGACCGTCCACAAGGCGCAAGGCTCGCAATGGGACGACGTGGTGCTGTTCGACGAGTCCGGCGCGTTCCCCGACAACCGCGATCGCTGGCTTTACACCGGAGTGACGCGGGCGGCGAAGCGGCTGACCGTGGTGGTGTGACGCGCCCGCGTCAATCTTTCTTCCCCTCGACCTCGCGCACCGGAGTCTCCGGCGTCAAGCCGGCGCGCCGGCGCGCGAAAGTCTCCTCGCCGCTTTGCTGCCATTTGCCGGCAACGGCGCGCTCCGCATAGACGTCCCACGTCTGCGACCAGTCGCCGAGCGAATAGCCGTGCCATGGCGGCTGCGGTGCGAGCGTGGGCAACTGCAGCTCCTGCCAGATCGCGCGCGCCCGCTCCATGAATTCGCGCGCGGGCAAGGCGAGCGGGGGCGCCGAATGTTTCAGCGTCGCGTCGATGAGCAGGCCTGAGTCTTCTTCACGCGGTCGCGATTTCGGCCCATGCCCGGCGGAGCGGTGGGGAGCAACATGCACGTCCTCGATCGGGTTCGAGCGATAGGCGAGCGACCAGAACACCGCGTCGGTATTGGTCGGGTCGATGTCCTCGCTCAGCGCAATGCAGATTTTGCCGCAATCGGCGAGCAGCGTCGCGGCGCCGTGCAAGCCGCGCCAGATTTCGCTGCGCGGCGTGCCGTGCGCGAATTGCACGAAGATCACCTTGCGCAAGTTGGAGAGCGGCTCGTGCATGACCACGCGGCGAACCCCTTTGATCGCGAGCTGTTGCCGCAGATGCGTGAGGAACAACGGCTCCATCGCCACCTTCTTGAGCACGCTCGATTCGCTCGGCGTCACCTGGCTGATGATGGATGCAAACACCGGCGCCTGCCTGTGCGTGATCGCGGTCACGCGCATGGACATATTGAAGTCCTCGAGCGCGACGTGACCGTGACTTTCGCCGAACGGACCTTCCGGCTCGAGCAGGTCGGGGTCGATCAGTCCCTCGATCACGATCTCCGCGTCGGCTGGCACGTTGAGGTCGACGGTGAGGGCTTTCGCCATGCGCAGCGGCGCGCCGGCCAGCGCCCCCGCGACCGCCATCTCGTCCAAATCCACGGCGAGCTTCATCCCGCCCGTGAACATCGCGACCGGCGCGCAGCCCACGACGATGGCGCACGGCATCGGCTCGCCCTTCCGGTTGTGCTTCTTCCAGTGCAGATAGCCCCCGGCGCCGCCGATCCGCGAGGACATGCGCACCCCGAGCCTGTCGGTGGCCTTCAAGGCCGCGCGGTACGTTCCCATGTTCTGAATGCCGGTATCGGGATCGCGCGTGACGCAAAGCGTCGCGGTCAGATAGGGCGCGGCATCGAAACCCGGCGTCGAGATCGGCACCGGCAGGCGCGCCAGACCCTTGCCGGGGCCGCGAAGCGCCTCGCCTTTGATCACGACCGCCTGGCACGGCGGCGCATCAACCAGGACCGGCGCAATCGGGTTGGCGATCGCGCGCACCCACGCCGCCTCGATCTCTTCGACCGGGCGCCCCATGCCGACTGCGTAGATTCGCGGCGAAGCGGCGAGCGCGCCGACCGCGACCGGAATGTCGTAGCGGCGACCCGAGGAGTCGATGACGTTGGTGAACAAGAACGCGCGCCGTTGCTCCTCCTTGAGCCCGCCCTGGAATTGCCAGCGCACCAACGGATGCAACTCGGTGTCCTTGTTGATCGGGCGATCGACGCGCACGAGCAACCCCTGCGCCTCGAGCGCGGCGAGGTGTGATTGGAAATCGAGCGGCGGTCCGGCGGCAGGCGTTCGTGCCGACCGGCGCGCATCGGCGCCGACGTCGAGCATGGTCGCGACCTTCTTGTCTCGCCGCTAACGTACGATTTGTGGCGATTGCAATGCAATGCTTTCGGTGTATCGTCGGCCGCCGCGTTGCGCTGTTGCGGGCATCAGACCATGGGCGCGAAGCATTTCGGCGCCCGCGTCGCGCGCCTCGAAGATCCGACGCTACTGACCGGACGCGGGCGCTTCGTCGACGACATCAGGCTCGTCGGCGCGCTGCACGCTTGCTTCGTGCGCAGCCCGCACGCCCACGCCGCAATCCGCTCGATCGACGCGTCGGCGGCCCGCGCGATGCCGGGCGTCCATGCCGTGCTGACCGTGGATGATCTGCCGCCGCGCATGGCGAGCAGCCAGATTCCGATGCTGGTGCCCAATCCATCGATCAAGACGCCGCGCACGCAGCTGGCGTTGGCGCGGCGCGAGGTCTGCTATGTGGGGCAAACCATCGCCGTGGCCATCGCCGACAACCGCTATCTCGCCGAGGATGCCGCCGCCGCGGTGAACATCGAGTTCGAGCTGTTGCACGCGGTCAGCGACTGCCGCGACGCCGTTCGCCCCGACGCGCCTCCTGCGCACAGCGATCTCGCGACCAACGTCGCCGCCCTCGTTGCCATGAGCTACGGTGACCTCGACGCGGCGTTCGCGCGCGCGGCCCACGTGTTCGAGGAGGAGCTTTCCCTCCATCGCGGCGGCGCCATGACGCTCGAAGGCCGCGCCGTGCTCGCGAGCTACGACGCCGCATCCGACATGCTGACGGTGTGGTCGGCGACGCAGACGCCACACCTTTGCCGCGCCACGCTCGCGGATCTGCTCGAACGCGACCTCGAAGCGATCCGCGTCATCGCGCCCCATGTCGGCGGCGGCTTCGGCACCAAGGCGCCGTTTTACCCGGAAGAGGCGGTCATTGCGGCGGCGGCGATGAAGCTCGGCCGCCCGGTCGCCTGGCAGGAGGACCGGCGCGAGCATTTCGCCGTCGATGCCCAAGGAAAAATCCTCGGCCTCTCCGGCACCATGCTGCACGACACCGGAGCCTTCCTGCCCTGGGGCATCATCGTGCCCTACATCGCGGCGACGACATTCCCGGGACCTTATGTCGTGCCGGCTTACCGCATCGAGGCGACGGTCGTGCTCACCAACCGCGTGCCGACCACGGTGGTGCGCGGCGCCGGCCGGCCGCAGGCGGTGTTCGCCATGGAACGGCTGATGGACCGGGTTGCGCGCGAGCTCAAGCTCGATCGCGCCGAGCTGCGTCGACGCAACATGATCGCGCCCGAGCAGATGCCGTATTCCGTCGGACTGATTTTTCGCGATGGCAAGCCGCTCGTCTATGCCAGCGGCGATTTTCCGAAAAGTCAGCGGCGCGCGCTCGCCCTCTCCGATTACGAGGGCTTTCGGGCGCGCCAGACGAAAGCGCGTGCCGAAGGCCGCTGCCTCGGCATCGGGATCGCCAACTACGTGGAGGGCACGGGGCTTGGGCCGTTCGAGGGCGTGACCGTACGCGTCCTTCCCAACGGCAAGGTCGCGGTGGCAACCGGCGCGACCACGCAGGGACAAGGCACGCGCACGACGCTCTCCCAGATCGTGGCCGATCAGGTCGGTTGCCGCATCGAGGACATCGTCATGACCGCTGGCGATACCGCCGCCATCCCGCAAGGGGTCGGCGCCTTCGCCAGCCGACAGGCGATCAACGCCGGCTCGTCGGCGCTGATCGCGGGCGCAAGCGTGCGCCAGCAAATCGTCGCGCTCGCCGCCCGCGTGCTCGGCGTGGCTGAGAGCGACATCGACGTCGAGGATGGCCGCGCCATCGCGCGGGGCGGCAACAAGCCGTCGATCGTGCTCGGGGAGCTTGCACGCGCCGCGCAGGGGATGCCGGGCTTCTCCTTCGCCGCGGGCCAAACCCCCGGCCTCGAGCACACGGCCTATTTCACCCCGCCGCAAGCCTCCTATTGCAACGGGACGCACGTGGCAGAGGTCGAGGTGGACCTTTTGACCGGCGGCGTGAAGCTCCTGCGTTACAGCGTCGCCCACGACAGCGGGAACATCATCAATCCGCTGGTGGTCGACGGCCAAGTGCAGGGCGGCGTCGCCCACGGCGTCGGCAACGCGCTGTTCGAATGGATGAAGTACGATCGAGACGGACAGCCGCTGACGACGACCTTTCAGGACTATCTCTTGCCGGGCGCACTCGATGTGCCGCCCTGCGCGATCGAGCACGTGGAGACGCCGAACCCGCTCAATCCGCTCGGCGTCAAAGGCGCGGGCGAAGGCGGCACCATCCCGGCGCCGGCAGCCATCATCTCCGCCGTCGAGGACGCGCTCGCTCCCTTCGGGGTGCGCTTTGCCGAGATGCCGCTGACGCCCGACCGCATCGTCGATGCGCTGTGCAGAGCCGGAGCGTATGCGACGCGGGCCGACTGAGCGACGCGTTGAAGTCATATGAGCATGCGTGGATGAGCCGCGGCGGTTCCATGCACCAACGCACGCGCCCGATCGTCCTATATAAATCTGCGGGACATGGAACTCCGGAGGCTCTCCCATGCCGAGCAATGGAAAGCGGCGGCTGCGCTCGCAATTGTGGTTCGACAATCCCGACAATCCGGGCATGACCGCGCTTTATCTCGAGCGCTACCTCAATTACGGGCTGACCAAGCAAGAGCTCACCTCCGGCAAGCCGATCGTGGGCATCGCCCAGAGCGGGTCCGACCTCTCGCCCTGCAATCGCCACCATCTCGAGCTCGCCGAGCGCGTGCGCGAAGGCATCCACGACGCCGGCGGCATCGCCTTCGAGTTCCCGATGCATCCGATCCAGGAAACCGGCAAGCGTCCGACCGCGGCGCTCGACCGCAATCTCGCCTATCTCAGCCTGGTCGAGGTGCTCTTCGGCTATCCGCTCGACGGCGTCGTGCTCACCACCGGCTGTGACAAGACGACACCGGCGGCGATCATGGCGGCCGCGACCGTGAACACGCCAGCGATCGTGCTGTCCGGCGGGCCGATGCTCAACGGCTGGTGGAAGGGCGAGCGCGCGGGGTCCGGCACCGTGGTGTGGTGGGCGCGCCAGGAGCATGCCGCCGGTCGCATGGACTACAAGGAATTTCTCGATCTCGTCGCGTCGTCAGCGCCATCGATCGGTCACTGCAACACCATGGGCACGGCCTCGACCATGAATGCGCTCGCCGAGGCGCTCGGCCTTTCGCTGCCGGGCTGCGCCGCCATCCCCGCGCCCTACCGCGAGCGTGCACAAATCGCCTACGAGACCGGCCGGCGCGCGGTCGAGATCGTGCACGAGGATCTCAA
>VAZL01000365.1 GCA_005883445.1 Alphaproteobacteria bacterium
CCGCGCTCTGAAACTGCGCCAGCGTGGTCGCCCGGCCGAAGCCGAGCACGGCCCCCAACTCGTCGCTCGTGCTGTCCTGCGCCACCCAGCGCATGGCGAGCACCCGTCCCGCCGAGTCCGCGCTCCAGCCCATGTCCACGAGCGGCCCGTGCGCCGTGCGCCGGCGCGTATAGATCACCGGTGCGCCGCCCTTCACCGCGATCGTTTCGGCGACGGCCGTGACCGGCGCCCAACCCGTGGCCGTGCGGACGCGCGTCGAGTCGGCGCTGAGCTGCTCGACGACGAAGTCCATGTCGTCCACCATCGCATTGGTAAAACCCCAGCCGAGCCGCGCGTTGTGGCCCAGCACGACGACCGGCACGCCCGGAATCGTGGCGCCCACCACCTCGTAGCCGGGGGCGTGCGCGCCTACCAGGTACCAGATGGACGGCGCGCGCAGGGACAGGTGCGGATCGTTGGCGAGGATTGCCTTGCGGGATGCGGTCCACCGCGGGCCCACCGCCCAGGCGTTCGAGGCCGCAGGCAGCGGCTCGAAGTCCGCGGCGGCGACCGCGCTGGGCCGCCCGGCCGTCCCGAAACGCGGCAGAATCACGGGCGCCGTGTCGGGATAGGACGGCAACAGCTCGGTGGCGCCCTTGGCGCCCAGGATATGAATCGCATTCGCCAACGCCAGCTCTTCGCCGTCGGAGTGCAGCTCCCACGCCTGCAGCACGCCGATCACGACCGTGTGCTCGGGGAGCCAGGGCTCGGGATCGTGGCCTAGGATGCGGAACTCGAGCGCCCGATTGTGCCGGGCGATCCACGCGTTGACGCCGCGCGCGTAGGCGGTGAGCACGCGGCGCGCATCGGGACCGGCCGCCCGGAGACGGGCCCGCGCGATCCGTACCATCTCGCGCTCGCGCATGGCGCGGTCCGTGGCGAGCGTCTGCGTCCCGAACAGCTCGCTCAAGCGGCCCGCGGCGGCGTGGCGCAGCAAGTCCACCTGCCATAACCGGTCGCGCGCGTGCAAGTAGCCGATCGCGGTGAACAGATCGTCTTCGTTGCGCGCCATTACGTGCGGCACGGCCAGCGAATCGAAGACGACGGTGACCGGCGCGCTCAACCCCGGGACTCCCTCGCGCCCTTGCAGCGGCGGCACGATCAGCTTGAGCCACAGCCAGGCCGCGGCCACGCCCCAGAACACGACGAGGGCGAGGCCGCCTAGGCCCCACCAGAGCTTGCGTCTCACGGCACAGCGATGATCTGGTCGCGCCGCGTGCCCACAGACACGTAGCGCACCGGGCACCGGGCCAGGTCCTGCAGGCGATCGAGATACGCACGGGCGGCAGGCGGCAGGTCGGCCAGACGGCGCACCGCAGTAGTAGGCCTTTCCCAACCGGGCAGCTGCTCGTAGACCGCGCGGACGCGCGCGATGCTCTCGCCGTCGGCGGGCATGGTGTCCAACTCTTCCCCGTCGAGGGTGTAGCCCACGCACACGGGGATCTGGGCGAACGTGTCGAGCACGTCGAGCTTGGTGACGGCGAGGCCGGTGAGGCCGTTCACGCGCACCGCATAGCGAACGACGACGGCGTCGAACCAGCCGCAACGCCGCGGCCGTCCGGTCACGGTGCCGAATTCGCGTCCGCGCTCCCCGAGGAGGCGGCCGATGTCGTTGGCCTGTTCGGTCGGGAACGGTCCCTCCCCCACGCGGGTGGTATAGGCCTTGCAGATGCCGAGGACGTAGCCGATCGCCGACGGCCCGAGCCCCGAACCGGTCGCGGCCTGGGCGGCGACCGTGTTGGAGGAGGTCACGAACGGGTAGGTGCCGTGATCGATGTCGAGGAGGGCGCCCTGCGCGCCTTCGAACAGGATGCGCTTGCCCTCGCGGCGCTTGTGGTCGAGCAGCGACCACACCGAATCCAAGTAAGGCAGCACGCGCGGCGCGACGCTCTCGAGCTGCTCGCGGACCGTACCCACGCCCACTTCCTCAAGCCCGAGGCCGCGCCGCAAGGCGTTGTGATGGGCCAAGAGACGCTCGATCTTGCGCCCCAGCGCCAGCGGGTCGGCGAGATCCATCATGCGGATGGCGCGGCGGCCCACCTTGTCCTCGTAAGCGGGGCCGATGCCGCGCCGGGTGGTGCCTACGCGCGTGAGCATGTTGGAGGATTCGCGGACCGCATCGAGCTCCTGGTGCAGCGGCAAGATCAGCGTGGCATTTTCGGCGATGCGCAAGCTCTGCGGCGTAACGTCGATCCCCTGCCCCTTGAGGCGATCGATTTCCTCAAGCAGCGCGCGCGGATCGATCACCACCCCGTTGCCGATCACGGAAAGCTTCCCCGGCCGCACCACGCCCGACGGCAGCAGGGACAGCTTGTAGGTGATGCCGTCGATGACCAGCGTGTGACCTGCATTATGTCCACCCTGGAAGCGGACCACGATGTCGGCTTGCTCGGACAGCCAGTCGACGATTTTGCCCTTCCCCTCGTCCCCCCACTGGGAACCAACCACGACCACATTGGCCATGCGGCGGCCTTCCTCCGCGTCGCGGACGCCCGGGATAGTTTCGAAGCGACAAAGGCTTGCCCGGCATTCGGGCCCTCACCGGATCAGGGATCCCCTCGAGGCACGGCGAGGCCGCCGTGACGGACTGATCCGTCGGCAGCCCAACCACCTGATTTTGCGGGCCTTATTTCACCCCTTGCCGTCGCGCCGCGCTAACCACAGCGGATGATTTGGCTCTCTCCAAGGCAATCTCGCGGCAAGATCGCGGCGGCGACGACTTTGGCTTCGCCGTTGAGCGGCATTTCGCCACTGCGCGCAGGGATGCAGACAGCGCGCCGCTCAAACAATTCGCCGGCCGTGTGAACTAGCTCACATTAGCTGACATCGTTGTCCCGCATCCTTGGGCCGTCCGGTGATCTTGGAGGGAGTCATGGAAAGCAGGACGCACGTCGCCCACTACGCCGCCACGATGACGCGAGAGCTCTGCCGCATGTGCCGCAAGGTCGAATTGGACGACCTGGCGTATCTGCTGGAGGTCGCCGCTGCCGAGGCAACGAAGGTGAGGCGGAACGGCTCGGCGCCGGACGCCGTTCAGTTGAGCGCGCAAAGCGGTTAGCGCTGCATCGCTCAAAACTTCAGCGGCCGCGCCTGCTGCACATCGCCATCGATCTCGATCAGCGCAATGGCATTGCCGCCGGGGGCATCGCGCCCGACGTGGAACGTCGCGATGTTGATGCCGGCGTCTCCGAGCGTGGACGAGAAGTGGCCGATGAAGCCGGGCTTGTCCAGATTGGTGATGTAGATCATGGACCGGCCGAACTCCGCGTCCATGCGGATGCCCTTGATGTTGACGATGCGCGGCCGTCCGTCGGCGAAGACCGTGCCCGACACCGAGCGCGTCTGACGCTCGGTGGCGACCGTCAGCGTGATCAGGCTGTCGTAGTCGCCGGCCGCCGCGCGCGTCATCTCCTCGATGACGATGCCGCGTTCCTTGGCGACGACCGGCGCCGAGACCACGTTGACCTCCTGCAGCATGGGCCGCAACAGGCCGGCGATGGCGGCCGAGGTCAATGCCTTGGTATTCATGCCGGCGACACCGCCTTCATAGGACAGCTGCGCCTTGTGGATGCCGGTTTCGGTCAGCTGGCCGGCAAACGAGCCGAGCTTCTCGGCGAGCTCGATGAAGGGCCGCAGCCGCGGCGCTTCCTCGGCCGTGATCGACGGGAAGTTGACGGCATTCGAAATCGCGCCGCGCAGCAGGTAATCCGACATCTGCTCGGCGATCTGCAACGCGACGTTTTCCTGCGCCTCGGTGGTGGCGGCGCCGAGATGCGGCGTGCACACCACGTTGGGATGGCCGAACAGCGGATTTTTGGTCGCCGGCTCCTCGGTGAACACGTCGAAGGCGGCGCCGGCGACGTGGCCGGAATCGAGCGCGGCGCGTAACGCACCTTCGTCGACCAGCCCGCCGCGCGCGCAATTGATGATGCGCACGCCTTTCTTCATCGCCGTGATCGCCTTGCCGTCGATGATGCCCTTGGTCTTGTCGGTGAGCGGCGTGTGCAGCGTGACGAAATCGGCGCGCCTGAGCAGCTCGGCGAGATCGACCTTTTCCACGCCGAGCTCTGCCGCGCGCTCGGGCGCCAGGAAAGGATCATAGGCGATCACCTTCATCTTCAGGCCGATCGCCCGATTTGCGACAATCGATCCGATATTGCCGCAGCCAATGATACCGAGAGTTTTGTTGGTGATTTCGACACCCATGAAGCGGTTCTTCTCCCACTTGCCCGCCTGAGTGGACGCATCGGCCTGCGGGATCTGCCGTGCGAGCGCGAGCATCAAGGTGATCGCGTGCTCGGCCGTCGTGATGGAATTGCCGAAGGGCGTGTTCATCACGATGATGCCCTTGGCGGTGGCCGCCGGAATTGGGCGTCACCTTGGTGGCGGAGCGCACCGCCAAGCCATCGAAATCGCCGATGAGCTCGGCGAGCTTCTCCTTGTCGGCGCCGAGCTTCGGCTGGAAGTCGACCTCAACCCCGCGATCCCTGAAGATCTGCACGGCGGCGGGAGAGAGCGCATCGGAGATGAGAACCTTGGGAGGCATGGGCTGCTGCGGCCTTTATTGCTGTCGTTGCTCGCGAAAGCGGGCCTTGCTTGCGCGACGCGTGACGGATCGTGGTGGTTGGAACATCACGCCGCCTTCGGCAGCGCGTCCTTGGTCTCGGCGAAGGCCCAG
>VAZL01000366.1 GCA_005883445.1 Alphaproteobacteria bacterium
AATGGCCGGGGCGGCGCGTAGCTTTCCAGGCGCTCGACCGCGCGCGGTGACAGGATCAGCATGCCGTGCGCCGCCTCGCCGCCCAGCGCTTTTTGCCAAGAGAAGGTGACGACGTCGAGCTTCGGCCATTCGAGTTCCTGCGCGAAGCAGGCCGAGGTAGCGTCGCAAATGGACAGACCCGCCCGATCGGCGGCGATCCAATTCGCGTTCGGCACCCGCACGCCCGAGG
>VAZL01000367.1 GCA_005883445.1 Alphaproteobacteria bacterium
GACCGCCGGATCGGGGACGTCGCCGCCGGCCGGCACATAGAGGTTATGCAGCGTGATCGGATCGCGCAGTCCCGCGCGCTCGCCGAGTACGGCCGAGATGTGCCGGCAGTCGGCCTTGCCGCAAAAGGACTGGATGTTGAAGCTTTCGAACGGCAGGCGCGAAAGCACGACGACGCCGTGATAGCCTTTCTGTCCATTGAGCGCCACGTGCTCGTAGCCGAGACGCTTGAAGCGCTTGAGCGGAAACCTGTCGTCGGGACACTTGGTTTCCTGCAGACAGAGCACGTCGGGGCGAACCGCCTTCACGAACCTCGCGACGCTGTCGATGCGCAGCCGCACCGAATTGATGTTCCAGGTCGTAATCGTCAGTCGCATCAAGAGAATTGAGAGATCGGTGGTCAGCGCTCAGTGATCGGATGCGCTTCGTAACTGGCGATCGTTCGCCAGAAGGTCAAGCGCCGTCTGATCAGTGATGACTGGGTACGGATACGCGCTTACTGGATGTAGCGCGTATAGTCGATCTTGAACAGGCTGGGATCGGGCCGCTTGCTGTCGTCGAGGTTGGAAACGGCAACCGTGGTGTCGTAGCCCTGCGGGTCGGTGATCGTCCACTGCTTCAACTTAAAATCCTTGGCGCCGACCATCATCACCAACCGGCTGGTGCCGATGAGCGGTTGCGTCTCTTCGATGGTAACGGTCACGAACGTGTCGTCGGCACGCACGCCTACGATGTTCGTCTCCTTCAGGAGGTCGATACGCTCGGAGAGAAGAAAGCGCAGCGGCGTCTGCGAGAGCGGATAAAGATCCTGCGTGGCGAGCTTGCGGTCGCGCACCACGACCGACTGGCCATCGGCGATGATCTCGATTCGGCTCGGCTGCTCGTAGTCGAAGCGGACCTTACCGGGCTTCTGGATGTAGAACTCGCCCCTGACGCGGCTGCCGTCGGGACCGATCTGGACAAAATCGCCAACCAATTGCTGGATGCTCGAAAGATAGGCGCTAGATGGAAGAGCGATTTCAGCCCGGATCCGCCGGCTTGTGCCGCCGTGCCGCCGGTTCTGGTCGAGGACGACGCGCCTTCCTTCGGGAGCGGCGCGGGCGTCGGCAATGGAATGGGCTCGGCGCTCGCCGAAGTGAGCGCGACCATGCCCAGCGCCGCCCCAACCAACAGTCCCCGGCCCATGCCAGCCATGGTCCCTCTCCCAGCGTCCCCTCCGGTCGGTAGCCGCCCCGTGTGGCGAGAAGACGACGAATTTTGGCAAAAAGCCCTTAACAGCGGCTCACGGAATTCTCAATAACGCTCGGCATCCTCTTCGCCGACCAGGATCTCGCGCTTTCCCGCATGGTTGGCTTGGCCGACGACGCCTTCCTTCTCCATGCGCTCCATGAGCGAAGCCGCCCGGTTGTAGCCGATCTGCAACCGGCGCTGGATGTAGCTGGTCGAAGCCTTGCGGTCGCGCATGACGACCTGCACCGCCTGCTGGTAGAGGTCGCCGCCTTCGGGCTGGCCCATGCCGGTCGCGTCGAAGACCGCATCGCCGTCCTCGTCCTCGTCGTCCGCCGCGGTGACGGCCTCGAGGTATTGCGGCGTGCCTTGCGATTTGAGATGGCGCACGACCTTCTCGACCTCCTCGTCCGAGCAAAACGGTCCGTGCACGCGGCTGATGCGTCCGCCGCCGGCCATGTAGAGCATGTCGCCCTGCCCGAGCAGCTGCTCGGCGCCCTGCTCGCCCAAAATCGTGCGGCTATCGATCTTGGAGGTGACCTGGAACGAGATGCGGGTCGGAAAATTGGCCTTGATCGTGCCGGTGATGACGTCGACCGATGGCCGCTGCGTGGCCAGGATCACGTGCAGGCCCGCCGCGCGCGCCATCTGGGCGAGGCGCTGCACCGCGCCCTCGATGTCCTTGCCGGCAACCATCATCAAATCCGCCATCTCGTCGACGATGACGACGATGAAGGGCAGCGGCTCGAGATCGAGCTCCTCGTTCTCGTAGATCGCTTCCCCGCTCTGCTTGTCGTAACCGGTGTGGACGGTGCGGGTGAGCTTCTCGCCTTTCGCCTTGGCCTCGGCCACGCGCGCGTTGTAGCCGTCGATGTTGCGCACGCCGAGCTTCGACATCTTCTTGTAGCGCTCTTCCATCTCGCGCACCGCCCATTTGAGCGCGACCACGGCTTTCTTGGGATCGGTGACCACCGGGGTGAGCAGGTGCGGGATGCCGTCATAGACCGAAAGCTCGAGCATTTTCGGGTCGACCATGATCAGCCGGCATTGCTCCGGCCGCAGCCGGTAGAGCAGGCTCAAGATCATGGTGTTGATGGCGACCGACTTGCCGGAGCCGGTGGTGCCGGCGATCAATAGGTGCGGCATGCGCGCGAGATCGACGATCACGGGCTCGCCGCCGATGGTCTTGCCCAGGCAGAGCGGCAATTTCGCGCTGCTGTCGACATAGTCGCGGCTGGCGAGCTGCTCGCGCAGATAGACCTTCTCGCGGGTCGGGTTGGGCAGCTCGATGCCGATCACGTTGCGTCCCGCGACCACGGCGACGCGCGCCGAGAGCGCGCTCATGGAGCGGGCGATATCGTCGGCGAGGCCGATCACGCGCGAGGACTTGATGCCCGGCGCCGGCTCGAGCTCGTAAAGCGTGACGACCGGGCCCGGCCGGGCATTGATGATCTCGCCGCGCACGCCGAAGTCGGCGAGGACGCCTTCGAGCGCGGTCGCGTTCGTCTGCAGCGCGTCGGCGCTGAGCACGGCGCGCCCGATCGCTTTCGGCGCAGCCAGCAGTTCGAGCGAGGGCAGCACATAGCCGCCGCTCGGCGATCTTCGTGGCGCGCGCGGCGTTGCTTTCGGCTTGCGCGCGGCTTGCGGGCTCGCCTCGTCCTCCTCGTCCGCCTCCGGCGCGATCGCCGGCTGCAGCGTGGTACGGGCGCCCGCATCGAACCGCGGTTCGACCCGGGCATGCTGCGGCGTCTCCGAACGCGCCGGTGCGCGCGCCGAAGGGCGGCGCGTCAGCGCCCGCGCGAGCCGCGCTTTGAGGCTGAGAAAGCCGTGGGTGATCCAGCCCAGCGGAACCCATCCGCGCGCTTCATCCTCTTCAAGCGGACCCTCCGCATCGTCGCCTTCGGCGCGCCATCCAAAGCCGGCGGCGACCGCGAAGCACAGCAGCATTCCTGCGCCGGACGCGACCGCGACCGCGATGCGCGCCGGCCCCGCGAGCGTTCCGCCGGAAAGTGCCGTCGGCAGCCGCAGCATCCAGTCTCCGATCACGCCGCCGAGTCCAACGGGCAGCGGCCAGGCGCTGCTGCGCGGCAGCGCGGCGGCGCAGCCGGCGGTGAGCAGCACGCCCAGCAGCCAGAACAGCAGGCGCACGCGCTCGCGCTGCATCGGCCGGTGGGTGACGAGGCGCCAGCCCCAAATGGCGATCGGCAGGATGAAGGCGAGCGCGGCCAGGCCGAAGAGCTGCGTCAGCAGATCGGCGACAATGGCGCCAGGCACGCCGAGAATGTTGCGCACCGGCGCATTCGTGGCATGGCTGAGCGAGGGATCCTGCACCGACCAGGTCGCGAGCGCGAGCGCAACGAGCGTCGCGAGCACGATCAGGGTGAGGCCGCCGAGCTCGCGCAGGCGCCGACGCAGACCTTCGCGCATGGCGTCGGAGAGGAAGCTCAGACTGTCGAAGCCGCGGTCGATGGCCGCCATGATCTCCCTCAGCCGAGCACCGCGACGAGGCGGTGGAGCGCCTGTGCCGTCGTGTCCTGGTCCTGCACCATGGCGACGCGGATGTAGCCGCGCCCTGGATTCGAGCCGTCGGCTTGGTCGCGCGCGAGATAGCGGCCCGGCACGACGC